>DAOSIN010000008.1:8502-15820 GCA_035366675.1 Salinivirgaceae bacterium
CAACAGCGTTTCCTTAGTATTGGCTGTTAGATGGTTCGTTTACAATTACAATACAGGAGTATTTTGGATTTTTTGCGGGAAAATATCCCACAAACGTTGCCAGATAGCTGATTTTGCTTTGATACTCATATCCATATTTAGCATTTGCAATCTGTGCTGTTCCTGTTTTTCCGGCAATTTTATAAGCGTTTTTGCTAAGATTTCTTGCAGTACCATTTTCTACAACTCCTTCAAGCATCTCTTGGGCTTGTTTAATAACTCTTGGCGAAGCTATACGATTATTAATTACTTCGGTTGGGAACGATTCAATCAAAGTCCCGTGCTTGTAAATCGCCTTTACTATTTTGGGTCTTACCATAACTCCGTTGTTTGCAATGGCGTTATAAAAAGTCAGTACCTGCAATGGAGTAAGCTGAAGCTCGTATCCATAAGACATCTGACAAAGCGATACTCCACTCCAGAGTTTATCCCCCGGATACTTAATATATGGTATTGCCTCGCCCAATAGATCTATGCCTGTAGGTTGATTAAGATGATAACGATACAGTTTCTCAACAAACTCTTTAGGTTTATTGCCGTAATACTTTTGTATTATCTTCGCAACGCCCACATTTGAACTGTATTCCATTACCTGTTTCGTTGTTATTTTACCAAACCCACCTTTTTTACCGTCTTTGATGACTATATCAAAAACTTTCATCTCTCCGTTGCCGGTATCAACAATATCGTCGAGATCTATGTATCCGTCTTCTAAAGCAATCATCAAAGAGGCAAGTTTAATGGACGATCCGGGTTCAGTGCGTTCTCCAACTGCAAAATTGTATGACTCTACGTAATTGCCAACAGATGTGCGCATTAGATTCGACATGGCTAAAATTTCGCCTGTTTCAACCTCCATAAGAATCGCTGCTCCGTGCCTTGCGTTGTGTTGCTTAAGTGTTTTTATAAGAGCGTTGTGGGCAACGTCTTGTATGTTTATATCTATGGTTGTCAAGATATCGTTTCCTTGAATTGGATCAATGTCGTTGTCGCTTCCAATTGGTTTCCAGAAGTTCCCCGCCACTCTTTGTTCAAGCCTTCGCCCTTCGACTCCTGAAAGTAGTGAATCGTAGGTCGCTTCAATACCAACACCTCTAAAATTGCCCGATTCGGTAATGTAACCTATTGAACGTGAAGCCATTTCTCCAAACGGCTTAACTCTTTTATACTTCATTTTGACAATAAGTCCACCTTTGTACTGCCCTGCACGGAAAACTGGAAACTTGCGAAGTTTCTTTAACTGTGGGTAGGTTACGTCCTTTTTTATTAGGTAGTAACGTTCTTGTCTGTATTGGGCTGAGAGCAATTCGCGCTTATATTGACTTGCGCTTTTGTCGCGAAACAGATTTGAAAGCAGATACGACAGACTATCAACCTTATTTCTAAATAGATTAACATCTAACGACGAGCTACCCAAATCCATTCTTATTTCGTAAACAGGAACGCTGCTTGCTAATAGTCTTCCGTCACGTGCTCTAATATCTCCACGATTTGGCTCTATTTGCGTTGTACGAAAACTTCGTTGCTCAATTTTTTTCCACTTATCGCCTTCGAACCACTGGAGATGAAAAACAATGCCAACAAGAACAATCAAAAAAAGCAGTAGGGAGTAGTAGACAACACTCAATCTCCCAACTATTTGCGTTTTTATTGTTTTTTCTTTACTCATGTTCCCAAAGGATAAGTATCTAATCTTTAATCGATTTGCGTTTTATTAATTTTATGTCGCTATCATGCAAAACAATTTTATATGGCGGCTCTAAGTTTTCTTTCAGTCCAAGTGAATGTTCCCTACAAAGTTTTGCTACTTCGGTCTGATTACTCATCAACATTAATTGAGACGATATTGAAATAGCTTCAGGCTGTAACTCTTTGATTTCAAGTTCTAATCGTTTACGGTCTCTTAAAATGCGTTCTGAATGAAAGGTGTTTGCAATGTACAGTATGCCCAGAAAAACTAAAAATAGAATAAATGGCAACTGATTAAGAAAACCATCTTTCCCGAGGAACGAGCCGTCAAGTATTACTTGAAAAAAACTTATTTTTCTCTTCTCTTTTTCCTTTTTGTTACCCTGTAAATCTTCAAACTCTTGATTTTGTTGATTATCCTGCATTATGTACCCTCCTTTGTGCTATTCGTAGTTTTGCACTTCTTGAGCGAGAATTGCGTTCAATCTCCGCTTTGCTTGGTGTAACTACTTTTTTGTTTACTAATTCAAAAGGTGTAATTGAATTTCCATAAAAATCTTTATTGGGTACTCCTTCAAAGTTCCCAAATTTGAAGATATTTTTAACCAATCTGTCCTCAAGCGAATGATATGTTATTACTGCCATTCGTCCACGAGGATTAAGAACCGACATCGACTGTTCCAATAAATCTTTCAATGCTCCTATTTCATCATTTACCTCAATTCTAAGTGCCTGATATATACGTGCTAACGATTTAAATCTATATCTTTCGGGAACAACATCGTCTATTGCTTTCAACAAGTCGTTAGTTGTATTTATTGGGTTTTCTTGTCTGTAATTAACAATTGCCTGCGCAACTGCCCAAGGCTTTTCAACCTCACCATACTCCTTAAAAATTTGAGTCAATTTTTCGGGAGAGTATTGATTTACAATATCCGAGGCTTTCAACGCTTTGTTGCGGTTCATTCTCATATCAAGCTCGGTGTCGAATTTAAAAGAAAAACCGCGTTCGCTCTCGTCAAAGTGGTGTGACGAAACACCAAGGTCTGCCAATATCCCGTCAACCTTATCGATTTTCAAATATTTTAAAAAATGTTGTAAGTACTTGAAATTGTTATGAATAAATATAAAGTTGTCCCATTCGGGGGCATTTTTTTTAGCCTCTTCGTCTTGGTCGAAAGCAATTAGTTTTCCGGTTGTAAGCCTCTCTAAGATTGCATGAGAATGACCACCACCACCAAAAGTGACATCAACATAAATACCGTCAGGTTTTATGTCTAAGCCCTCAATACTCTCTTCTAAAAGTACCGGTATGTGATAGTCGTTCATAACCGAAATAAAATTATGAGTTCATTACTTTTTTTGCCAGCTGTTCGAAGTCCGGAGAGTTGTCCCATAGGCTTTGGTACATCTCTGCGCTCCAAATTTCAATTTTGCCATCTTGACCCGATAGAACGATATCTTTCGTGATTTTGGCAAACTCTAAAAGCCGTTTAGGAATAAGTATCCTGTTAACGTTATCCGTAGAAACCTCTGCTGCTCCCTTTGAAAAACTTCGTAAAAACTGATTGTGTTCTCTGTCGAAAGGGTTAAGTTTGCTACGTATTATTTGGTTCTGTCTATCCCATTCCGATATTGGATAAAGTACCAAACACTGTTCATACATATCCTCCTTGAGAATAAAAACCTCACGTTGAGGGATATCTCCAACCTGCTTAATAAAAGCAGTAGGAAGCACTATACGCCCTTTTGCATCAATACGTATGTTATATTCTCCAATAAAGGTTACCATAATAAGACAACTTTGAACGTGTAAAAATACAAACAATTTCCCATTTTTCCCCATTATTTCCCACTTTTTCCCACTTTGTTAATAACTTTATTTTCTTATTTCTTCAAAACCGTTACATTATAAGGCTTTAGAGGGAAATAAAAATTTTTGATTTTTTAGTGGTAATATGAAAATTAAAATTGGTCAGAATTAAAAATTTAGGAATTGATCGAACCGTTGAGAAGTTGAGAGACGTTAAGCGTAGAGACGTCACATTGTGGCGTCTCTGCGATTTGCTGATCAAGTTCTTAAAAATCAGCCATTATGCGTGACAGTTTACTTTTACATGACCTACATTCCCGAAGGGATGAAATGATTATAGCAGCATGAATATCAGAAGTTTATCAAACCCCGAAGGGGTGACACGGCGGAAAATTCAGGAAAAACCATAATTGTCTGTTGATTTCAGTTTATATGTTTATATTTACGAATGAATTATATTTGTTTCGTAAACTATATGTTATCGCCAAATGTAAAAAACAGAGCAACCATAAGCAAATCAATCAAATACTAAAATATGCCACTAAGCTGGAACGAAATAAAAGAGAGAGCCTTAAATTTCTCAAAAAAATGGGCAGACGCATCAAACGAAGAGGCAGACGCAAAATCGTTTTTAGATGACTTTTTTCATGTTTTGGGTATTAGCCGAAAAAGAGTCGGTACTTTTGAGCATAGAATTAAAAAACTTGACGACACGGACGGTTATATCGACATGCTTTGGAAAGGAACGATTTTGATTGAAATGAAAAGTCGCGGCAAAAACCTCGAAAAAGCGTATCAGCAAGCAGTCGATTACACTCATGGACTTAAACAACACGAACTGCCGAAATATATTCTCGTTTCCGATTTTGAAAACTTCCGCCTTTACGACCTTGAAGATGACACACTTACAGAATTTAAACTCAACGACCTTGTAAATAACGTTCACCATTTCGGCTACCTGCTTGGCTACCAAAAACGAGTTTACAAAGAGGAAGACCCCGCAAATATCAAAGCCGCCGAGCTAATGGGCAAACTTCACGACCGCCTTAAAGAGATTGGCTATACGGGACACCCTTTAGAGGTTTATTTGGTTCGCTTGCTTTTCTGCCTGTTTGCCGAAGATACCACCATTTTCGAGAAACAACAATTTCAAGAATACATCGAACAGCGCACTAACATTGACGGAAGCGACCTCGCAGCAAAACTGCAAGAACTTTTTCAGGTACTGAACACCCCGAAAGGTGAAAGATTCAAAAATCTTGACGAGCAACTCGCTGATTTTCCGCATGTTAACGGAAAGCTATTTGAAGAAATCTTGCCTATGGCAAGCTTCGACAGCAAAATGCACCAAGCCCTTTTAGATTGCACTTACATCGACTGGAGTAAAATTTCACCTGCAATTTTCGGCTCAATGTTCCAAAGTGTAATGAACCCAGAGGAACGCAGAAACCTTGGAGCACACTACACAAGCGAAACCAACATCTTGAAACTGATTAAACCGCTCTTCCTTGATGACCTTTGGAAAGAGTTCGAGAGCATAAAACACAACAAAAACAGACTCGTCGAATTTCACAGAAGAATAAGCAGTTATAAATTTCTTGACCCTGCATGCGGTTGTGGAAATTTCTTAATCATCACTTACAGAGAGCTTCGTTTGCTTGAGTTAGAAATTTTGAGAATATTAAACAAGTCGGGACAACGAGTAATCGACATAAGTAGCATTATTCTTATTGATGTTGACCAATTTTACGGTATTGAATATGAGGAGTTTCCCGCCCGAATTGCCGAAGTAGCCATGTGGCTGATTGACCACCAGATGAACATGTTGGTTAGTCAGGAGTTCGGGCAATATTTTGTTCGTTTGCCGTTAATGAAATCGGCGCATATAAGGGTTGGAAATGCGCTTCAAATGGATTGGTCGGCACTCACCCAAAGCGAGGTGTATGATATAAAAGCCGATAATACCAATATATATATGGTAAGTGAGCCTGTAGTTCATTACGATACTGTGAATGTGTTCAGTAAAAAAGTACAGGTTATTGAGGGAGCTTATCCAAAATCTTTTTCAGGCAAAACCCATTTCGACTATATCCTCGGCAATCCGCCTTTTGTAGGCAAGAATGAGCAAAATCAAGAGCAAAAGCTCGATATGCAGCGAGTTTTTTCGAGTGTAAAAGGTTTCGGCATATTGGATTATGTTACAGCGTGGTATGTTAAAGCCGCTCAACTAATAGCTAACACACCTACCAAAGTCGCTTTTGTCTCCACTAATTCTATTACGCAAGGCGAACAGGTGGGCGTTTTATGGAACTTATTGTTTAATCATTACAATATCAAAATTCACTTTGCGCATCGTACTTTTAAGTGGAGCAACGAGGCGAAAGGGAATGCTGCCGTTTATTGCGTGATAATTGGCTTTGCCAACTACGACACTTCAAACAAGAGAATTTTTGAGTATGAAGACATTAGAGGAGAAGCGCACGAAGTAAAAGCTAAGAATATTAATCCATATTTAGTTGATGCTAAGGATATTATTATCGAAAGGTCATCAAATGCAATTTGCAATGTTCCTAAAATAAAATTTGGGAATCAACCAATCGATGGCGGTTTCTTGTTGTTGAATCAAGAAGAAAAAAACGAAGCAATTAATGCTGAACCTTACATTGAAAAATATATTAGAAAATATGTTGGTAGTCACGAGTTTATAAATAATATACCTCGTTTTTGTCTATGGCTAAAAGATGCCGAGCCTGTTCATTTAAGAAATTCATCTTTCATAATAGAAAGGCTTAAAAAGGTTAAAAAATTTAGAGAGAGTAGCTCACGTAAAGAGACTCGAGAATTGGCAAGCAACCCTTCGCAATTTGCTTTTGTTTCGCATAATGAGACAGAATATGTAATTATCCCGAGTGTTTCATCGGAAAGAAGAAAGTATATTCCGATTGGCTTTATGTCAGCAAATGTTATTGCCAGCAATCTTTGTTTGATTATTCCAAATGCAAAATTGTTTCATTTTGGAGTTTTAACCTCCGAAATGCATATGGCTTGGGTAAAATTAGTTTGCGGACGATTAGAAAGTCGTTATCGTTATTCAGCAAGTATCGTTTATAATAACTTCCCTTGGCCCGAAAACCCAACCGACAAGCAAGTAACCGCAATAGAAACCGCAGCCCAAAAGGTTTTAGACACTCGTTTGCAATATCCAAACAGTAGCCTTGCCGACCTTTACGACCCTTTGACAATGCCTTCCGCATTAGTAAAAGCACACAACGAGCTTGACAAAGCAGTCGATTTGGCATATCGTTCGCAACCATTTACAAGCGAGGCTAACAGAATGGTCTATCTATTTGAGCTTTACGAGAAATATACAGCGAATTTGTTTACAAAGGTGAAACAGAAAAAGAAGAAGAAAGACTAATAAGGGTTCACTGAAAAAGTCTATGCTGTTTTTAGGTGCGGGTTGCGGGGTACGGGGTTGGTGGTTAGTGATTGGTGTTGGGTGATAAATGACAGGTTGACGTTAACTAAGTAGTTATTAATGAGTTAAGGAGTGTTTAGGAAAGACTTTAGTTAAATTACGAGTTACGAGTTACGAGTTACGAATTGAAACTTTTCCCTTTTCCCTTGCACACTTCGGCTACGCTCAGTGCATCGCCTTGCTCCTCAATAGCACATTGCTTTATCGCATAGTGTCGCCCTACGGGCGAAAGTCGGGGGGGTGTCGTTTCCGTAAGATAAATCTTACGGTTAATCACATGTTGTCCTACGGACAATTCC
>DAOSIN010000009.1:0-14520 GCA_035366675.1 Salinivirgaceae bacterium
GGACAAGATTGGTGGATTTTATAATATGTTTGTATGCTAAAATACAAGATAATTTATTGATTTTCGGACAGATAATTGTTAATTGCTAATTGCACATTGTTAATTGCTAAAGCGCAAGCCTATGGGTCTGCAACAGCACACAATCCCACCCGTAGGGTAGCACAAACCAGATAGCGATGTACTGAGCTAAGCTATGCGCTGAGCTAAGTCGAAGTGTCGAAGTAAAATCCAAAATACTTCGCCCAATGACCGTTCCAGGTGGCTGAGTTTATCGAAGCCACCTCATATCTCCTATGACGGTCACTTCGATAAACTCAGTGACCGTACCCCAGCGCACTGCCCCGTTCCCCTCTTTTACACTTCGGTGGTTATTGAGCCTGTCGAAATGCTACGCTCAGTGCACCGCCTTCTAATTTCAAATATCTATTACCTAAAAAATTAGGGTTTGGGGTTAATACCGATTGGACAGCTACTATAGTCCAAACTTCACTATCGTTCGTTTGAACTATGTATCTGTTACATCGGCATTTACCAATGTAAAATTTTAAAAAGATTGGACTATTTTAAAATTACAATTGGTATAACATCATAATCCCGAAGGGATGAAATTATTATAGCACGGTGAAAACCAAGGGTTTATTAAACCCCGAAGGGGTGACACAGAAAGGTACAATGCGATGTAGTGAGCAGAGCCGTAGTGAGAAAGGGAAAAGGAAAAAGTTGTTAACAATTGCTAATTGCTCATTGCATACTTCGGCTTCGCTCAGTACACCGCATTGTTAATTGAAATAAACGGAAGCAGAAGCGACCCCCTTATTGAGTCTCCGTTTACTGTTTTAAGCTTTACATTAATACTTTTATAATTTTGATCTTCGTGATATGGCGCAATCTCTATTTCGCCACCTTCAATAACTGACATTGATACCATGTTTTGTTGATCGAAGTTGTATCCTTTTGCAAAATAACCGTTAAAGAGAATGTTTGCCTCTTCTAAATTTGAAAAACTATAATTTCCCTCTGGAGAGTCGTTGGTTGATGTCAGTAGAGTTAGCTCCAATACATCGCCCTTGCCGGTTAGCTTGTTGCCTGATGACGAGATTGACTTATCTAACAGAACAATCTTATGTTTATAAATATTTTCAAGATATAACCCATTGTTATACAGTGCAATACGATTGAATGCCGGTCTGTAGTTTTCAACTGTAATATTACAGAAGCTGATGTCTTTCTCCTTTTTTTTGCAACTAACAACAAGTAAAGCAGTTAGCAAAAATATTGTATATGTTAACAGTTTGCGCATAATATTAAAATCCGTGTAATTGTAAGTAGAGTGTTGGTAAAAGTAATAACAATCCTAATATAACTAATATTAAAATAAAGGGCCATACCCATCGAAACCACTTATCGTAAGGAATTCGGGCGATACCCAAGCAGCCGATTAAAACGCCGCTTGTTGGAGTAATCATATTGGTAAATCCATCACCAAACTGGAATGCCAGAACGGTCGATTGTCTCGAAATCTCTATTAAATCGGAGAAAGGAGCCATAATCGGCATTGTCAGTGCTGCTTTTGCTGAGCCTGAAGGAATTATTATGTTCAATGCGGTTTGTATTCCGTACATGGCACTCAGTGTACCTTCTTTGCCAAAACCTCGCATTGTTTGAGCTAACCCATTCATTATGGTATCAACGATTTTGCCGTCTGTCAGTATTACAATAATTCCACCGGCTAAACCAACTATAAATGCTGCCGAGAATATATCTTTTGCTCCCTCAAGAAAGAGCTTCGTAATATCGTTAGCCGATTTGTTTACTGCAATTCCAGATATTAAGCCCATTGCCAAAAACAGCGTTCCTATCTCCATTACATACCACTGATATCCCATTACTCCGATAATTAGAAAAATTATCGTAAATCCCAATAAATTAAGAATATAGAAGTGAACAGATTTGCGTAGAGCAATTATCGAAGAGATTATAAACAGTGCTGTAGCTACTGGAACTGCAGGAAAGTTAAAATCTGTATTACCTATTGATAGTGTTGAGTCATAGTAATTAACAGAAAATAAAATCAGTGCTATTGAAACTGCAACAAAGCTAATCCAAGCACTTAAAGGAGTTTTGTAGGTTATATTCTCTATGTCGATTTTTTCACGATTGCGCCAATATTCATCAGCCTCATACATGATGCTTTTTTGAGGATTGCGCTTAATTTTTCGCGCATAAAGCAGGATAATCGTAAATCCTACCGCATTGATTACAAACCAACAAAAAATGCGATACTCTAATCCGCTAAAGATAGGCAAGTCGGATAAACCTTGTGCAATGCCGATTGTAAACGGGTTTAACATAGCACCTGCAAATCCTAAATGTGCAGCAACGTACACTAAACATATTCCGACAATTGAATCATATCCCATTGATATAGCCAAAGGGACTAAAATGATAACAAAAGCAATTGTCTCTTCGCTCATGCCAAATATTGCGCCAAAGGCACTGAACATGAGCATTATAAGAATCATTATTATGTTATCGACTCCGATCTTTTTTAGAATTCGACTCCGTTCTAATTTTTTCGACCACTCTATAAAGGCTACAATGCCTACATCAATGGCTTTTGTTGAGTTCATTATCCAAAAGGCACCACCAATAAGCAAAATGAAAACAATAATATTTGCTTGATTGACAAAGCCATTAAAAATTGATGATAGTACTTGCCATGTTTGCGGTGATTGTTCGACAGTGCGGAAGCTGTTTTCTACAATTACAGTTTGAGCTTTACCTCCCTCTGTAATTTTTGTAGTTCTGTCAAACTCTCCAGCAGGCAATATCCACGTCATTATAGCTGAAAGGAGAATAAATCCAAAAACAATGACGTAGGTGTGTGGTATCCGGACTTTTTTTTGCATTCTTTTTTGTTGTTTTGTTGTAGTTGTGTTTACTTGCCTTCTAATGCTTGTTTCATTGCTATTCCAATGTTTGCAGGCGATTCAACTACAGTAATTCCACATTCACGCATAATTTGCATTTTGGCTTCGGCAGTATCGGCTTTTCCTCCGACAATTGCTCCTGCGTGTCCCATTTTTCTTCCTTTGGGAGCAGTTTGCCCTGCAATAAATCCAACAACAGGTTTTGTTCCGTGTTCTTTTATCCACAGAGCCGCATCTGTTTCCATGCTACCGCCAATTTCTCCAATCATTACAATGCCTTTAGTTTCGGGGTCATCCATCAATAATTTTACTGCGTCTAAAGTGGTTGTCCCGATAATTGGGTCTCCTCCAATCCCGATACATGTAGATTGACCCATACCGCATTTAGTTACTTGGTCAACAGCTTCGTAAGTTAGTGTACCAGAGCGAGATATAATACCAATATTGCCTTTTTTGTGGATAAATCCTGGCATAATACCAACTTTAGCTTCGCCCGGGGTTATAATACCCGGACAGTTAGGTCCAATAAGCGTTACATCTCTTTTTGAGATATATTCTTTAACTTTTACCATATCGGCAACGGGAATACCCTCTGTAATGGTTACTATAACTTCTATTCCTGCCTCGGCAGCTTCCATTATTGCGTCTGCTGCAAATGTCGGTGGTACGAATATTACACTTACATTAGCACCTGTCTCTTTGCGTGCATCAACAACGGTGTTGAAAACTGGTAAGCCCAAATGTTTTGTTCCTCCTTTTTTTGGTGTAACACCTCCAACTACTTTGGTTCCGTATTCAATCATTTGTTGGGCATGAAAAGTTCCCTCACTTCCTGTGAAACCTTGAATAATAACTTTTGAATCTTTATTAACTAATATGCTCATAATAAGTGTTTTATCTCGTTTTTTAAAGTTTTATATCTCTTTTTTTCTGCCATTTTTTTAAAGAGTGACAAATATACAGTTTTTTCGAGAATCTGTGCTGTGTTTGACAGAGACTAAATCCAATTAATTATTCTTTGATATTTTATTTGATATGATGTCTAAGGTTTTAACTATTTTTTCGCACGCTTCTTTGATTTCAGATTCTGTAATTGTTAAAGGAGGTGCAATTCTGAATGCGTTTGGACGAAACAGAAAAGGGTCTATCATTATACCATGATTCATAGCCTCCGACATAAGTTCGAAAATATTAATCTCTTTTATCAAATCGACGGCTAAAAATAGTCCTTTGCCTCTTATTTCTTTTATTGTATGATGTTTTAATAAATTGACAAACATTTCTCCTTTTGCGACCGATTTTTCAGCAAGTTTCTCTTCAATAATAACTGATAATGAGGCTATTGCTGCCGCGCAACTCACGGGGTGACCTCCAAATGTGGTAATATGCCCTAATGTTGGATTGAATGTTAGTTGGTTCATCAAGTTGTGTGAAGCTGCGAATGCTCCGATTGGCATTCCACCGCCCATTGCTTTTGCCATACAGATAATATCTGGCTCGGTCTCGAAATATTCGGCTGCAAATAGGGTTCCCGTGCGTCCAAATCCTGTTTGGATTTCGTCAAAAATTAGTAGAGTTCCAGTTTCGTTGCAACGTCGACGAGCAAGTTTAATATACTCTTTATCAGGAATAATTATTCCTCCCTCGCCTTGAATAGGTTCCAATAGAAAACAGGCAGTTCTGTTATCAATAGCCGACAGTTGTTCGGGAACGTTGAAGTCTATTTGACGTATGCCGGGCAGAAGTGGGCGAAAGGAGTTACGCATTATTTCGTCTCCCATAACGCTTAGCGCGCCGTGTGTCCCGCCATGATACGCATTTTTACAGCTGACTATGTTAAATCGACCTGTGGCGCGTTTTGCCAATTTTAGTGCTCCTTCAATGGCTTCGCTTCCCGAATTTACAAAATATATGCTCTCTATTTTTGGAGGAAGAACGTCCGATAACAGTTTTGCGAGTTGTACTTGTGGGGTTTGGATATATTCGCCGTAAACCATAAGGTGCAAGTACTTGTCAGCTTGCGCTTTAATTGCTTCAACAACCTTAGGATGTCTGTGTCCGATATTGCTTACCGAAACACCTGACATCAGGTCAATATATGATTTACCAGCCTTATCGTACAAATATATTCCCTCGGCGTACTTTACCTCTAAGCCCAATGGTGATTGCGATGTCTGTCCTACGTGCCTAAAGAATAAATCGCGCTGATTCATTACTTTGTAATAAGGTTTATGTCATTTAGAAGACTGTCTCTAAATGATTTACCGATAGGGATTACTTTGTTTCCTTGTTTCGTTTCAATTATAATAACATTGTCTTCAATCATCTTTATTTTATTGATATTGACAATGTACGACCTGTGTACTCTTTTAAAACGTGATTCGAGGAATCTATCGTTTACGGCTTTCATTGTGAAATGAATAGTAAATTTTTCATCGTGTGTGCTTATAACAACGTAGTTTTCAAGTGCTTCTATCCAAAGTATATCATCATATGAAAGTCGCACAAGTGTTGAGTTTTTCTTTCTAATAAAAATCTCCTCATTGGTATTTCCCGACATTTGCATAGCTTCGCTGTGCAATTTATTGGCTTTGTTAACCGATTTTAGAAAACGTGTTAGGGAAATTGGTTTTAGCAAGAAATCAGTAACATCGTAATCGAATGCTTCTACAGCATATTTTTCTTTACCGGTTATTATAATTACTTGTGGTGGATTTTCAAGTGTATTTAAAAACTCTAAGCCTGTCATTTCAGGCATTTCTACGTCTAGAAAAATTAAATCGACACTTTCGGGACCTTCAAATGCCTTTAGTGATTCCATGGCACTTTCGTAGCTTCCAATAAGATTGAGAAACTCAGTTTTTTCAATAAAACTTTCAATTAACTTCCGTGACAGCTTGTCATCATCAATTATAATACAGTTCATATGCTTAATTTTTTTTGGTTCAAGTTTACAAGGGACTAAAACTATTTATAATATTGTGTATCAGATTAAGAGTGTAGTCTTTTTTCTTGTGCTAGACACTTTGTTGGTATTTATTTCTTAAATTTGCCTTTATTACTAAATATAATAAACAGGTAAAAGGCATTTTCTCTACAATAATAGCAATTTTATACCAAATTTTAAAAAATATATAAACCTTTTTCGCATTTTTACCGCAATTTATACAGGATATTAAAAAAAATGGAGATAATGAGAGTAAAAATAGTAGCATATTTTTTATTGTTTACATTGGTTTTGCGTGGACAACCGTCAATTGATTACTCTGAGATATTAGTTAAAGTTAAATCCGAGCAGAATATTAAAGATTTTCAGGAATTGATGTCACACAAGTCACTCAATGCCACGTATTTATTTCAAAAAAATGCTATTAACCGTTATAGTGAGACAAAAATTTGGAATATTTTATCTGTAAAACTGCCAAATCCCGACGATGGAAGATTTTTTAAGTATTTACAAGAATTTGATTTTATTGAGTGGGTTGAGTATCGTGATTGTCAAGAACTGTTTTACGAGCCTAATGATCCGCTGATAGGTTCACAATATTATCTCGATTTGATTAGAGCTTTTGATGCTTGGAATATCAGTTTAGGCGACAGCACTGTAAAAGTCGGCATTGTCGATACAGGGATTGACCCGACACATATAGAGTTGGTTAATCAAATTGCATATAACTATTTAGATCCCGTAAACGGAATTGATGACGATGGCGATGGCTTTATCGATAATTTTATGGGATGGAATATTGCCGAGAACAACTACAATGTGACGGCAGATGTAAATCTGCATGGGGTGGGTGTTGCAGGAATAGTTGTAGCACAATCAAATAATGGTATAGGCATTGCAGGGGTGGCACCAGGTGTTAGGATTTTGCCTGTTAAGATAATGAGTTACAGTGGGTTGTTAAAATCGTCATACGAGGGTGTTGTTTACGCTGCCGAGCACGGTTGCAAGATAATTGTATGTTCGTGGGGAGGGGTTTTGCCAAGTAATCTTGGAAGAGAAGTTATAAGATATGTTGTTGATGAATTGGGTGTATTAGTTGTTGCTGCAGCAGGAAATAGTCGTAACGAAGATCTTTATTATCCCGCATCATATCCGGGAGTAGTATCTGTTTTAGCATCAAATCAATTCAATCATAAATGGGAGGGTAGCACATACGGATATCGTATAGATATTACCGCACCGGGACAAAATATCCTTTCGACAGCTTTTGGAAATACCTATTCGTCAAGTTCGGGCACATCGAATGCTGCGCCGATAGTTGCGGGAGTCGCATCGGTTATAAAATCTTTGCGTCCACATTTGAACCCATACCAAATTGCTGCACAAATAAAAGCAACAGCAATGTGTTTAGACACTATGCCTGCAAACGTCCCATATAGGGACAAAATGGGAGCGGGGAGGGTCGATATGTTCAGAGCAGTGTCGGATACAAATCTGTTTTATTTGCATATTCCTACAAAAATTATTGATGCAGAAGAGGTCTGCCCCAGCGAAACTTACCGTTTAAAAGGAGAGCTAAAAAATTTACTCTGTTCAAAAAATGGGGTTACTGTAACAATATCGCCACTGTCGGAGTATGTTTCGATTGCTAATAATACATTTACTGTAAATAATTGGCAATCTGGTGATATCGTTCAGCTTGAGGATTATAATATACGTCTGATTATTGACGCAAATACCCCTTTAGATTTACTTATACCAGTTCGTTTTACGTATAGCGTCGATGGTCGAAATTATCGTGAAGTAAGAACGATATCTACCGAAAAATCGTGGTATGATATAGATATGTTTGATTTGAAAATGACACTGTCAAATGTTGGGAAACCTGCATATCATAGTTTATCACCGTTAATAGGCAATGGGTTTAGAAAGGAAAATTCAAGCCCGTTACTGTGGGATGTGGGATTAGTTGTTGGAAAATCGGAAGTTAAGGTTGTTAGCGGAATTTACAATAATGCTGATTTTATTTCAAACAGATCTGTTTCCCATGTCGAAAACATGACATTGCAACAAGCAACAGCTTATTTTACCGATATTAATTCGCCAAATTCAGTTGGTTTAGATTATCAGGTAACGGCTTATACAGGAAGCGAATATCCGTTGAATACGGCTGTCATATATGAAGTTACAGTAACAAATGTCACAAATGCGACAATTGAAAATATTAGGGTTGGAATGTTCGCAAACTGGATTGTACGTACAGGCGCAATTGTTACAACAAATCGCCAATTGCAATTGGTTACCACTAACAGTGCTGATATATATCCATATACGCATGGGGTAACTGTTTTATCTGATACTGAAAGTTTTAATAATTATACTTTCGATACAGGTGCTTCGCCACAAGGAGTTGATATAACAGATAATTTTACCACACAGGAGATGTGGCAAGCGTTAAATAACTCAAGAGAAATGACTTATGCGTTAGAAAAAACAACGCCAGCACATTTAACAAGTGCCAAAATAGACGTTTTGCAACCTGCCCAACCTCAATTAATTAGGTTTGCATTTTTAACAGATAGTCACGTGTCGCAAATTGAGCGACATGTGCAAGCACTTCGTAATCACTTCACTAATATATCAGAGACCGATAAACCAAGTTTTATTGTTTATCCTAATCCTGCAAATAAAACTGTACTATTTTCAGAGACACCCAATAAAGTAACGGTTTACAATTTGTTGGGAGAGAAAGTTTTTGAAACTCAAACAGCTGTTTCCGAACTTAATGTGGAAAACTGGGCAAGCGGAGTATATCTGTTTGTTGTTGAAGCAGGTGGTTCAAAAACTATTCATTCAATAGTTGTAGGAAGCAATTAGCAATGGACAATTAGCAATTAGCAATGAATATATTAAACCCAAACCCTGAAAATTTAGGTAATATAGAACGTATAATTGTCTCAGTTATTGTGTTTTATATGAATTAATCAATTGCCTAAATAGGTAATATATTTTAAGATAAAGTAAGCTAAATTTATTCCCTAAAAATTTAGAGTTTTGGATTATCATCAAACTTTTTTGTCCTACGGACAATTCTACTTTTACACTTCGACTTAGCTCAGTGCGCCGCCTTTTACACTTCGGCTACGCTCAGTGCATCGTCTTGCTTCTTTGGACGACTACTGTGATTATTTGTTAAATTTTTGTGCACCAATTGCTAAAAAAACGTACGCGACCTTTGAGAAAGCCGCGTACATCACATTTGAGAGCTTTTCATTCAATTGACTTATCCGCTATGATTTGCCAACTACCCGCAAAGATATAATGTTTTTTTGATTTTCTATTGTGTTTACTCAAAAAGTTTCACTGATATCAAGTTGTAGTTATAGGTTTCGGATTTTTGTTTTTGATTTCACTTTACTTCGATTCCATTCAGTGTACCATGATTAATTCAGTGACCATAGAACGTCGGCTGAGTTTATCGAAGCCAAAGTCAAGGAGAACCTATGATGTATGGTCACTTCGACAAGCTCAGTGACCGTGGGCTCAGCGACCAAGTGCAAGCATTGTTCATTGCACATTTTTAATTGCTAATTGCATTCTATTTACTTATAACAATAGCGTCCACCCTGCGATTAATTCTGCGTGCTTCTTCTGTTGCCTCGTTTATAACAGGATCGCTTGCCCCCATTGTCCTTGACGTTACATTGGTGTAACCATTTTCGACCAAATACTTCATAACTTCTCTTGCGCGAGCTTCAGCAACTCCTACATTACTAATGGCTTCAACATCATCGCAGTGACCAACAATTTCGATTTGTATGCCTGGGTTAGCATTAAGAACATCTAATAGTCTTGAAAGTTCAACTTTTGCTTCCTCGTTTAATCTAGACTCGTTACGATTGAAAACAACATTATGTAGGGTTAATTTGCTTCCTATTGTTATTGCTGTTAGCGCAACATCACGATTTAAGTTAAGGAATGTTGAAATTTGGTCTCCCATTAATCTTTCAGAGTAGAACCAATAACCTTCTGCAGTGACATCTAAGTGATAGTTATCGCCAGATACGAATGTAGTGTAGAAATTGCCTGTACGTCCATCGGTAACGGTTTCTGCAATAGTGTTACCAGTTTCTTGGTCAATAATTTTAACGATGGCTTTAATTGGGGCAAAGGTTGCTTCGTCTTTGACCGTTCCTGCTAAGTTAGTACGTTTAACAGCTAGTATTTGTTGTCCTTCTCCACTAAAATCAATTTGTTGTGCAAAGTTAATGCGGCGTTGTTTTTCGGTAAATATAAAGGTGAGTTCAAACTGTTTGTAGCCATTCAATTGTACATCGAATGTATTTTGCTCTAAATCAAAATGTTCCCTAAAGATGTTATTAATGCTAACAGTATATTTTTCAATACTTGGAACATAAATAACAAAACGTCCATTTTTATCGGTTAGTGTTGAGTATATTTTTCCCTTACCATCGTCAGCGGTAACTTTAATATTAGAGATGTCAATTGTTCCAAGGTTAGATAGCTTGCTACGGTTCATTACTATTTGACCAAATATTTTGTTTCTTTCCTGGAAAGGAATTTCTACTATTTCAGAATTTTTGAGGTGTAATCTAAGTTGAGAGCTTTCTGCCACAAAGCTGTCAATATTTTTACCAACAGGCGTGAAGTTTATAGTGTAGTAACCATCGGGAATATTTTTGTACTGCACGCGTCCGTCCAAATCAGAGAGAAACTCCATGGTATAAAATTCTCCGTGTCTATCTTTTCCAAGCAGAGAGTCGGTTAATTCCCAGTCTTTATCAATAGATACTAAAACATTATTAACACCAGGTTCGTTAGGATCTCTAACGCCGTTACCGTTTAGGTCTTTAAAGAAAATAAGGTCTAAATTTATGTATTTGAATTTTGGTTGGTTAATACCGAACTCTTTGCGAATTCTAAATTCAAAATACATATTGTTGTATTTGTATTTGTTTTCTGTTAGTTTGTCGAATGTTGATTGGTGACCAATAGAGTTGCTTAGTGATAGAGTCCAATTCCCACCGGGTCGGGCAACCAACTCATTACTAATTCCCAAACGATTTGTTTTTGCATGTATTACATAAGAGTATGTTCCGCGAATAGAGTATTCAAATATCTTTTCGAAAAACAGAACTCTGTAACCTCCTATAAGTCGTACCGTTTTTGGGTTTAAATAGTTATAAAATTTTGAGTAGTGTTCTACCATTGTATATGGACCGTGATAGTAAGCGGCATTAAAATTCCAGTTTCTTAAATTTGCAAATAGTGAAATATACATGTTTGGGTACGTTTTTTCAGGGTTTAGGTTTGATATGTTTAACCCCCCGTACTCTGTAGAGTATTTAGAGATATAACTAACCCCACCACGAATCTCTGCACCTATGTTAACAGGCGTTCTGTTGCTGCGATATCGCACAATAATATCTGCCATAGATGTATGTACCGCGAACCAGTGTTCAGGATTAAATAGATAGAAGGAGTTGCTTCCTAAGTAATTGTACCAAGGTCCAACTGAGTATGTTACTTGATCAGTTAAGGGAGCGTAGTACAATATATTTGCATTGTGACTAGAAATACTTCTATCTATATTTTCTATTGAGTTGTCATAGTTAAGTATGGCTTGGTTAATGCCATTATGACGACCATAAATTCCACGACCTTTTTTCAGGTCGTAGCTAAAGAAACTGTTCCAATCCGTCTTTCCTCTTTGCATTCCTGCAAAACTTGGTTCGCCGTACATTAATCTTGAGCTTAACCTAAAACGTGTATAGTTAACATGTAGTAAGGCACTTCCTCCAAAACCTTTTTGCTGATTATTGCCGTTAAGCATAAGGTTATCTGTAATTGAATATCCCAAGTCAAAATTTAACGAATAGTGTTTAAATAATGTAAAACCTGCTCCTACCGATGGCATTTTGGATTGTGAGTAGCCTTTTTTTTTGGTTTGGCTATATCCTGCCGATAGCGATAATCCTTTAGTGGGTTTGCCTTGTAGTATTATTGCCTCTCCAGAAATATCGCTTATTAAATTTCTTGTTGCCGAAGCAGTTGCTCTTATTTTTCTGTGATTAAAATCAACTTGTCCTCCTTTACCATTGACTGTAAGCATTCCCGGCTGACTTAGATCTCCCAATCTAAGACCCCAGTTTTTATAAACTGTTTTGATGTATGAGTAGTTGTATATAAGAGGATCTTTTTTATAAAATTGTTCCCCCATTGTTCTAAAAAAATAGTTGACTAAAAGAGAGTTCTTCCCATGTATTGATCCCCATAGAGCACCTTCGTAAATAGGATTGCCTTCGCTAAAAAGATTTAAAAAAGCAAGCTCTGCAACTAATATTCTATCAGTTTCAGGTACTTCTAATGTGTATTTACTATCTAAGTTTTTTATCCAGACGGTTGATTTATATAGTGTATCTTTACTTCCCGCTTCAATATATAACCCGTGATTTCGCTGTTCGTAGGCTTCAATGCTATTTTTTAGTTGTATGTTATAATTAACTATGGTGTCTTTATTTGAATTAAGAATAAAATCATCTTTAAAGGAATTATCTTGTGCCCCTTCAATTGTAACGGTTTGGGGTAATTTAATGTTTACATATATCAACTCGTTTACATTTCCACTGTTTGAGAAACTCATTGACAGTGTGGTGTTTTTAAGATGTTGATCGAAAAATAGACTTCTCTCAATTAGCTTATATCTTATTTCGCTTCTTTTAGGGACATTAATAAATGAGTAGCTGTTTTTGAAAACTTTTCCAGTATTATCTTTCAGTGATGCTACAATTGTATAGCCAATATCGCCCATTGTATAAACATTAGCGGAGATACGTAGAGGAATCAATTTCGTTTCTCCCGGAGATAATACTATAGATTGTGTACGCTCTCCCATTAATACCCAACCTACAGGCATACCAAAACTAACCTCAAAACGCAACCGTCTGTCTGTTGGGTTTACAACTTTTAGTACATTAAAAAAACTTTTCTGAGGGTCTATCTCCTCCTTTTCTTTGATAAACGATGACTCTAACATATTGTAAGGCTCTTCAAAAAATGAGAATTGCCCATATATTGGAGCGTGTTTTATGCAAACCAAAACAAAAAACAAAATAATTGCTTTAACATTGTGCCTCATTGTTTAAGTCTCAGTGTAAATTCGATATCCACAGCGTAGTAGTCAGGAACCTTATTTATCATTTTATAGTTAGGGTCTGAGTCTGTCCCACAGGAGTAACTAATTTCAACAATTACTTTATCAAGAGTTGTCTCTGATCCACTAATAATGGTTTGTTCAGCCGTTCCAAGATCATAAGATGTGTATCCCACACCATCTTTCTTTGCCTTTACTTTAATAGATTCTACAGGGAGAGAGTATGTAGTCATACTTCCTCCAATACTTGACTGTAATGCCCTTACTGTTAATTCCCAGCCATTTGGAGCCGGTGTACCGTTAGAATTGAGTTCTAGTTTTGTAAAATCATCATAAGTTATACCATTCTGAATTCGGTTGTAGGTATTAAAATTAAAACCAACGTTCGAACCTCCTAAAATCCTAATTTTTGGGGGCTGCCCAACTAATAAATTACAAACAATAGTTAGAAAAATACTGCATGCTACAGCTTTAGTATATGCAATTATTTTTATCATTGATTAGCTTTTTTGGTTCAATATTGGTTAAAACTGTCTAAGTAAAGTGCCGAATTTGATCTGGTATCTATAATAAACAAATAACAGCAATTCATTTATAGAACCGCTTTCAAATATTTGCTTATAAACTATATTACTGCATTTAAGCATTTTAAGAATACATACCTCTGATTTAGACTTGTATTATTAGGACTTCATACCCTAACGTCATATATCCTAAAAAACTTTCTCCAATTTATTTGCAAATCGATATTCAATCCGAAATCTTATCGATTTGCTACTAAATGAAGACTAAAACCTGTTTTAAAACACAACCAATGTCTGTTATATTGATTATATAACAGACATTGATTGCAACTGTTTTTATCTTCGATTAAACAATTAATTACAGCGAGCTAAGAACTAAGAAAACATTAACAGTATATCTGTCGGCAGCAATACTTTGCTCTAAAATAGATTTTTTAATCATATCAATTCCTTCCTGTGTACCAAATCGCCACCTTATTATAAATCTGTTTTTGGCGACATCACCTGCACCACCGCCATCAATACTTGTAATAATTTCAAACGGGTTGGATTGTAATGCTTGTACAGCAGAAGTTTCTTGATCCGCACCACACAGCAAGTATGAATCACCAGGGTCACCACCAACAGAGCCACCAGAGCCATCATATTGAAGTTCATAGCCAAGATTGTTAAGAGGTGGATTAACACCTCCTCCAGTACTACTTACAAAATTGGGAGTTTCTGAATTCATAGTAACTTTAAAGTCAATTGATGAAGCTACAGTAAATGTAGTGTGATAGCGTGCATTGTCACCACCATTGTTAATACCAGCAGCATAATCGTCTAATGTATTTACAACAAACTCAATATTACCACCAGATACAACATTTAGTCGCAAAATTGAGTTGAGGGTTACAGACACCGGAATTATGGCATTATCAGCCACGGGTTGTGCAATCATACTTC
>DAOSIN010000010.1:0-14512 GCA_035366675.1 Salinivirgaceae bacterium
AAAGAGCCAATTATGTTGCCACCTTGGGACCCTATGTTTTAGGAATTTAGAATAACACTGTTTTAAGTCCTCATAGCAACCGTTTTATGTCAAACGATACGTCCGATTCACGAGCCAAAATATTAGCTGTTGGAGCAGTTTTGTGTTGGTCAACTGTTGCAACAGCTTTTAAATTAGGATTAGAGGGTTTATCGCCAATAAGTTTTCTTTTTTACGTAATAATATCGTCGATAATATTTCTGTGCGTATTTATTACATTAACAAATCGTTGGAAAGGATTTAAAAATATTAAGTTCTCAGATTTTTTGGTAGCAGTTTTTTCGGGACTTTTAAATCCATTTGCGTATTATCTGATTCTTTTTGAAGCTTATGACAGACTTCCGGCGCAAGTAGCTCAAACACTTAACTATACATGGCCCATTGTTTTGGTTTTGATGTCAGCGTTTATTAATAAGCGAAAAGTTGCAAAAAATGTTATTTGGGGTTTATTGCTTGGGTTTTTGGGCGTTATGTTTATTGCATCGCGCGGACACATATTTGTTTTATTGTTTGATGGAGTAGGAGTTTTTCTTGCTGTTTTTAGCAGTTTGGTGTGGGCAACATATTGGATTATAAGCAAGTCATCGAAAGTAGAGCCTGTGCGGTTTCTGTTTATAAATCAGGTTGTTGGACTATTAGCAACGTTATTATGGATAACGGTTTTTGATATTAAAATTGCTATACCAAACACGCAGTCTGCTTTAGCCACAATATACTCAGGATGGTTTGAAATGGGTATTGCCTTTGTTTTGTGGATAACCGCATTAAGATATGCTTCGAAGCCTGAAAAGATATCACATTTTATATTTTTTGCTCCGTTTTTATCACTGTTTTTTATACGATTTATTCTTTCGGAGCCAATCATGTTTTCAACGTTAGTGGGACTTGTGCTTATTATTTCAGGAGTATTAATTGTTGAATATGGTTCTGATGTATTTAAAAAGATTCGCAAAAAGCTATCTATTTAGCTGATTTACACGAAGTAAAATTTATGTAAATGCAAAAATTTTCGTAGGTTTGAGATGATAAAAAATGTCAGTGATGTTATAATTTTACCTAAATTTTTTAATTATCTGCAAATTCTAACATTTAAGAGATAAAAATTGACTAAATTTAGGGGTTGATAACTGATTAATTAAAAATAACTACATAATTAAATTTATAACACAATGCAAAAATTACTTTTAGGCGACGAGGCATTAGCTCAAGGAGCTATTGACGGTGGGTTGTCGGGTGTATATGCATATCCTGGGACTCCATCGACCGAAATTACCGAGTATATCCAAGATAGCAAACAGGCTAAGGATAGAAGAATACGTAGTGATTGGTCTGCCAACGAAAAAACAGCAACGGAGGCTGCATTAGGCATGTCGTATGCAGGAAAACGTTCAATGGTGTGTATGAAGCACGTAGGAATGAACGTTGCAGCAGACTGTTTTATGAACGCAGCCGTAACAGGCGTTAATGGTGGCATGCTAACAGTAGCAGCCGATGACCCAGGAATGCACTCATCACAGAATGAACAGGATAGCCGATTTTTTGCAAAATTTGCGCTTGTCCCAGTACTTGAACCATCGTCACAACAAGAGTGTTACGATATGGCGTATGAGGGATTTGAGTTAAGCGAGAAATTCAATGTTCCCGTGATGATTAGACTCACAACTCGTATTGCGCACTCAAGAGCAGGCGTTACTACACGTGAAACAAAAAAACAGAACGAGATTTCGTTACCGAAAGACCCTCGTCAATATGTTTTACTACCCGGAATTGCAAGACGAAACTACAAAAAGTTGCTTTCAATACAAGGAGAACTTGAAAAAGCAAGCGAAGAGTCAAAATGGAACAAGTATTTTGACGGAAAAGATAAATCAAAAGGCGTAATTGCTTGCGGTATAGCTTATAACTATTTTCGCGAAAATTATCCCGAAGATAAATGTCCGTATCCTGTGATTAAAGTTTCTCAATATCCGTTGCCACGCAAAATGGTCGAGAAGATGGCTAAGGAGGTAAAAGAGATAGTTGTTCTCGAAGATGGCTATCCGTTGGTAGAAGAGCAAATTAAAGGATTTTTGGCAAAAGAGCCTGTACGTGGACGTTTAGATGGCACTCTGCCACGCGATGGAGAGTTAAACCCAGCTATTGTTGCAGCAGCCTTTGGCATAAAAATCAATCAGGGTGCTGATATACCGGCAGTAGTGGTTGGTCGTCCCCCTGCAATGTGTACAGGATGTTCACATATCGATATGTACACTGCCCTAAAAGAGGTAATGCAAAAATATGGTACAGGACGTGTATTCTCCGACATCGGTTGCTATACGCTTGGAGCGTTGCCACCTTATGGCGTTATCAACTCTTGCGTTGATATGGGAGCCTCAATCACAATGGCAAAAGGTGCTGCCGATGCAGGATTAGTTCCAGCTGTTGCAGTTATTGGCGACTCAACATTTGCACACTCGGGGATTACAGGACTGATTGATGCTGTAAGAGATAAATCACCAATTACCATAATAATTTCCGATAACGAATCAACATCAATGACTGGAGGTCAAGACTCGTCGGCTGTTGGTATTATCGAGAGAGTTTGCGAAGCTGTGGGAGTTGAACCTGAGCATATTCATACTTTACTGCCATTGAAGAAAAATCACGAGGAGATGGTCGAGGTGTTTAGCCGTGAGATTGAATATAAAGGCGTTTCTGTTATAATCCCGAGACGAGAGTGTATTCAAAAAGCTGTTCGCAGAAAAAAGAAAGAAGCTAAAGAAAAAAAGCAGTAAGCATTTAATCAAAACTATTAATCACTAAAAACATTATCATGAAGATTGATTTAATATTATGTGGAGTAGGAGGGCAGGGTATTCTGTCGATTGCAGCTGCTTTAGGTGCTGCCGCTCTACGCAACAACCTATATTTAAAACAAGCCGAAACTCACGGAATGAGCCAGCGAGGTGGCGACGTAGTTTCGCATATGCGCATAAGTGACAAGCCAATTCATTCAGATTTAATTCCAATTGGTGCTGCCGATATGATTTTGTCGGTTGAGCCGATGGAGGCATTACGCTATCTACCGTTTTTATCGCCAAAAGGATATGTTGTTACAAATACAACTCCTTTTAAAAACATTCCAAACTATCCATCGGAAGATGAGATTATGAAAGAGTTGAAAAAACTGCCCAACGTTGTAATTATCGATGCCGATGCCATAGCAGAAGAAATGGGTTCCAAACGTTCAATGAACATTGTTATGCTCGGGGCAGCCGCTCCTTTCTTAGATATGCCGTATGAAAGCTTTGAGAATGGTCTCCGAGATATTTTCGGACGTAAAGGAGATGATGTTGTTAACTCTAATCTTGCTGCATTAAAAGCTGGTTATTACTTTTCGATAAAAAACCGTAAATAACTTTTTTGTTTTTCATTTATTTTCCTTTTTTTTAACCTTTTAGGTGAGGAAGCGGGGTCGCAAGTGAGTGTACTCCGCTTTTTATTTGATTTCTGTCTTCCAACTTTTACATATCGTCTTTTGCATTTACCGTAACCATCCTCGCTTTGGCATGAACAACTCCGCCTACTTCCATTTCCATATTAACTATGACTTTTCTTTCTCCAATCTCTTCAACAGTAGATGTAGCTGTTATCTCTTTGTTGATAGGTAGCTGCTTAAAAATCAATTTCCAATTTTGCTGTAACAAAGCGACCTATTACAGTATCTTTTGAAAGTTCAAGCCCCTTGTTTTTATGGGCAAACCAAGCTGCCGAAGCAGTGCCATGACAATCAAAGATAACCGCCATCATCCCTCCAAAGAGATTAGCTGGAACGCCACCTGTAAACTTGTTGGCTGGCGTAAATGCAGATACATTTGTCTCCATTTTCAATGGGATAGCTTTTTATGTGCAAGCCCTCTTTATTTTTTGGTCCACAGCCCCAGCAGTGCTGAAATCTTTCTCCGTAAGTATCTTGAATAGCTATTTTTTTCTTCTCTGTAGGCATGAGTATTTCTTCTTTATTGTTAAAAACAACTTAGGGGGAAATATGTTTGAAGTTAGAAGTCTGAAGAAGCTGTAAGCTTTAAACCTTTGGTCTCCCCTCATCATTATTTGTGATAAAGAAACATAAAAATCATCACTTTTAGGGATTGCAGGACACCTGTTTTTCCTTTTAATTTGCGAATTAATTTAATCTAAATAAAAAGAGTAGAGATATGAGATCATTTAAAAATTTAATTTTTGTAGTAGCAACCCTTGCTACAGGGGCAGTTTTATTAACTTCATGCGGGAAAGAGAAACCCGATAAACCATCAACGACAACAAACGAGAATCAATTTGTAAGTCTTGAATCTCCATATTTGATTTGCGCCGGACGAAATCCAGGAGGAGTGGGTTTCGATTTTGAATATAAAGGAGAGAAAGGCGGAGCAAACAACCTTGATTCCCTGACAGTTAGCGATTTTATGTATGACTTGAAAATTCGTACTATAAAGGCAGAGAAACCTGACGGTAGCATGGGTGGAGCACCTTACATTCAACTATCGGCAACGGCACAAGCCGTAAACTATTCCGAGGTTGACACAACTTGCAAGGGAATAACAAGTTTCCAAAATCTTAATAAATCAAATATTAAAGAGTACACACTTAAATCTGACGATCCTTCATTTGATATCTCATCTGTGCCTGTTGGAGGAACCGGAAGCCCTCTTATGCAAGAACTTATGAGAGAGTATAAAAAATTAGTTATTGGACAAAAGTGGAGAGAAGCAGCTAACAATAACATAGCAGACGATGAGCCTATTTGGATAATTGCAACAAACGAAGGACGAATAGTTAAATTTATCGTAACCGATTTTCCTGCCAATCCGGCACCAACACCGTCGGGCTACATCGCTATTATGTGGGATTTTGTAGAATAGAAAACCAACACGATAACTATGTTTAAAATATCAAGAAGTTTCCTTTTAAGCATATTAATTTTTTTATTTTTAAACAGCTCTTTTGGTCAAGAAAAAACTATACGAGGTGTCGTTATAGATAATTCATCAAAAGAGCCTGTTTCTTTCGCAAACATCAGCATAAGCAACACTGCCACAGGAACAACTACCGATGCAGAAGGCAGATTTAAAATAGATATTGCAAGGGAAAAACAAGCTGTCATTATTATTAGCCATCTAAATTATCATAAAAAAGAAGTTTCAGTCTCTGACAGTTTGTTTTCCGGCAATGCAACTATTTACCTGTCACCCAAAGAGTTTCAACTATTAGATGTTGTGGTTTCAGCCAGTTTGTACGAACAACGCATGGATAAACTGACAAAGCCTGCCAGCGTAATTTCGCATCGTGAGATAAGGGATAACATGAACTCTAACATAATCGATGTGTTGAATAAAACTCCCGGATTTACGCAGGTTTGGGAATATCATTCGCCGATAATTTTACGAGGATTAAACTCTAACCGTCTGATTATCATGAAAGACGGTAACAGGCGTATTGGCACATTCCCCGGAGGATACTTCGGTCAGGATATGAATATTTACGATAGTAGAAAAATCGAGATTGTAAAAGGTCCCGGTTCGGTTATTTATGGTAGTGGAGCTATTTCGGGAATCGTAAATTTGGTTAGCACGGAACCATTTGGCGTTAATAATAATAGCGTTCAGCTAAGCTCGGGATATGGCAGCAATAATAACGAATTTTTAGAGTTGATAAAATTGTGCCATAAACGCGAGAAGTTCGGCATTTCGCTTAATGGTAAATATCGGAAAACAGCCGAGATGGTTTACGGGAACGGCGAAACAGCAGAGAATAGCAACGTTGAAGACCGAGATATTTCGCTAAACACGGGTTTTAAATTTTGGGATAAGCATAAAATCATCATCAACGCGAACTATCACTACGGGGATTGGGGTAAGCCACGTGGATTTAATGGTCCTACAAAGCGATTTACTGAAATACGAAATAGAGAGGAGAATTTACACGCCGATTTTGCTTACAGTTTTACCCCAAAAGGCTTTGTGGAGTCGGTAAATCTAAACCTATACTACGACAACGGCTGGCGCGATTATTATCAGTATAAATACAGTGTTGTCAGTGGTAGAGTGTCAACTCTCGATTTAGTTCATTACAAAAACTATTACGGAGGAAGTCGCTTTTATACCATATTAAATATGTCTGAAAATAACAAGATTACAACCGGAGTTGACGGTTATCTGTTTCGCTTAGACAATCCTGCCGAACTGTTTGATTATTATAACGATACATACGGCAGAATAGCTGGTGTAAAGGGTGCAGGGCAACAAAATATTGGTGCTTTTGTTAATGACGAATGGCAAATCGGGGAGAAGTGGCAAATAGTTTCGGGTATCCGCTACGATATGGCTACTGTTTTGGAGGGTAAAAAAGATACCGCAAGCGGACGGAATGAAAAAAGAGAAGCATTTAGCGGTAATGCAGGCTTTGTTTATTCGCCGAACAACTCAACACATATATCGTTTAATGCCGGCAGGGCTTTCCGTATGCCTATTACCGAGGAGATGTTTACAAGAGTAATTAGTTGCAAAGGAATAAAAGTAGGAAATCCAAATCTAAAGCCCGAATATAGCTGGAATTTCGATATCGGTTTGCGTGGTAAAACCTTGAAACAGAAGTTAAAATACGATTTTGCGCTGTTTTACAATATCCTCGATGATTTTATTAATGAAGCCCCCGCCGATGAACCCGACGCTGATTTCACTCTGAAAAACACGGATGCTAAACTAATGGGAGGCGAATTTTCAGCAGCTTACCAATTCGATAACGTGTTAAAGCCTTCAAACTCACTATATTTGGGCACAGGAATGGCTTACGTTTACGGTATCGACCTGTTGGAAGGAGAGAATGCCCCTCTGTTTGGAATCCCACCGTTTAATATAAACTTGGAGGTTGATTATCGCGGACGTGTTAATAAAAATTGGATAACAGGATATTCAATAAAGTTCGACACTGAATATGCTTTTGCTCAAAATCGAATTGCAAAAGTTCCTGAAGGCACAGAAGGGGGACCTTGGGGTTACGTGCCGTCCGAGCCTCATGCACTCTTTAATTTCGCTGTAGGATTAAACTCAAACTCGTTACCCGGATCGCCAAAGCTTCGTTTTATTGTGAAGAATATTCTTAATTCTGATTATCAACCTTTTGGCTCTTATATACCTGCAATGGGAAGAAACTTTAAGGTAGTGTTATCACTTCATTTTTAGGAGTTGGAGTTGGGAGACGGAAGTCGGAAGACCGAAGTCGGCTGTACGTTGAGCAAAGTTCTGGAACACCGAGCGGATTAGAAATGTTTATTGTAACATATCATATTTTACCTATCAATAATCATCCAACGAAATTAAATTTTGTGTCACGGCATAGATTGTCAGCCCTGAAACTGACTTGATACCGGTTTTTTGTGAAATATTTTTGCGGTGTGTGATTACGGTGTTGGTGCTGATTTTAAGTTCATCGGCAATCTCTTTGTTGGATTTTCCCATTGCCAACAGTCTTAGCACATCTGTTTCTCGTGCGGTAAGGCTCTCTTTGTTTTGTGAGGTTTCGTTGGGGTTGTCGTCTAACCACTTATTCAGTTTTGCAAAAAGTGTATCTTGATTGTCGAACACATCAACCATGCCGTCCAATTTACCTATCAGTTCTTCTGGAAAAACGGTGTACTGTACTCCAATCCACTTTATGTTACTATGCTGGCTACGCAATTGCTGAAGTTGATTTTGATGGCTATGCAAGTAGTGTGGGTTAATTAGCACCATTTGGTAATCTTTGTGTTTCAGCAAGTGTGTTAATTCGTCAAAAGTGCTTACGGTTGTTACCTCGTGAACATTTCTCAAGCTATCCAAGATAGATTTCAGTCCTTCGCGTATCACGGGAGCATCGTCCAATATTATTATGTGTGTATGTTTCATTTGCCGACGACTTTGTTTTTGTTCTCTAATTCTATAGCAAGGGGGATAAGGATAAGTTCCTCGATTTTGGAGTGAATATTCAGGTCAAACTCCACCTCGGAAAGCAAGAAAAGTAGTTTTCTGCGGATTAGTTGGTCGTTGTGAACGGGCAGATATTTTATAAGTAGATTTTTTAGGTCTGTAAGTTTTATCTCGATGTCGTCGTGGTGGTCTTGGTATTGTGACACTGAGTAATCCATATAATTTTCTTTGTGCGCAGTGCCCTTGTCTCTTGCAACTAAGCAATCAACGTATGGATGAAAAATTTGATTTTCATAATCGAAGTGGGCAGTAACCTCTTTGAAATAATCGGCAAAAAAGACGGAAACTAATTTCATCTCGCGGTGATTATTTTGCAGGCTCATTTGTTCAATTAGTTGCGTGATTTCCGGATAAATCTGCTCTGAGTAGTAGCGATGTGAAGTTGCCAGAAAGCGTGTGATAGTTAAGGCATCATCTGCCGTGAGTTTTAGCGGTGGAATCCCTTTTTTGTTACAATAGAGATTCGTAAAGGCAATAAAAAGAGCCTTATTGATACTGTACTTTTCGCAAATTTGGCTGATACTTAAATCCTGCACAGGAAGCGAAATCTCGAAATGCTCCAACATTAAAATAATGTAAGGATGGTTGATAATAATTTCAGCCAGTTTGCTGTCAGGGTGAACATCGTTTTTTGACTTCATGGTTATAGTTTTTTGTCGTAAGTTGGAACTTCTGTGGTTATTTTATAGTAATTAATTTTTATATTTCTTTATTTACTTTATACACTTAAAAATCAGTATTGAACGATGATTTCTTACTTCCATTTTTTCGCCATATAAAGATTTTAACAGTTCAATCGCTTCATTTTTAGTAAAATGTGGCGGTGTGAAAAATCCTTTTTTATCTAAAATATTGCGTACAACCCAATCAGCAATACAACGTTCGCCCTTGATATAAAAGCAACCTAAGAAAATGCCTCCTTTTCTAAGCACACGATAAGTTTCGGAAAACGACTTGTATTTTGCCGCAGGAAAAGCATGAAATCCGTTCATCGAAAGTACAGCGTCAAAACGTTCGTTTTCAAATGCAAGTTTGCAGACATCTCCATGTTGCAAAGTTACGTTATTATTTTTTTCTTCTAAAATGCGTTCACTAGCAATATCGAGCATATCTTGAGAATAATCGATGCCAATAATTTTGGCATTCCGCATATTACGAAACTTCTCTGCCGTAAAAACGGCTGTACCTACAGGAATGTCTAAGATTTCTCCTTGAAAGTCATCGGGCAACATTGCTAATACCTCCTTAGCTATTAAATTGTCATCAACTTTCCATATACGATTCATATAAAGACGGCTCCACCACTTGCGTGCTGTTAGTACATCGTCGTAACGACTGGTAATTTTGGAATAAGCTTTGTTTTGTTTCATATTCGTTGTATATAACCTACCAACTTTCGTTTTTAATCCTTCTTTCCTATTACACATATATGTTGTGTTTTTCTTTTTTTATATATTTTCATATCTGAAAAACCTGCTTGGTGCATTGAAACAACAATTTCTTCGGCAGAGTAAATGCGCATATCTAAAATATTTGTCCAACGTTCATTTCCCTCTTTTTTTGATGATTCATTGCATACAACAAATTTTCCGTTAGGTTTTAGAACTCGTTTTACTTCTTTGAAGTTGTTAACTATATCTTCCCAAAAGTAGATAGTTTCAAAAGCAGTTACCAAATCGAAAATTTCATTTTCAAATGGAATAGCAGAAACGTTGGCGTGAACAATTTCAGTACGCTTTTCGAGTACAGCTTTTTCGTTCTTTTTCAAAGATTTAGCCACACTTGCATGCGAGTAGTCTATACCACAAACTCTACCATTAGTACGTTTCAAAAAGTTAGCGATGTTTTGTCCGCCTCCACAACCAACATCTAAAATATTTTCATTTCCGGAAAGTTCTATATGGTTATCAATGCACCATAATGCCATTTTTTGATGTCCGTGGTTCATTCCGATTAGCATCAGCTTGCCAAAAAAGGTATTGGAAGGTTTACTCGCGTTTTTTATAAAGTTGTTGAATATGCTCATTGTTGTTGGTTTTATTGAAGTTATAAGACTTAAGTCTGTTGTTAGTATATTGTTATTCTTTTCTTCCAAAATACCTCGCTACTTGCTTTTTATTTAGATTTTTTATAGTGAACAAAATTCAGTTTTATTCATAAAAAAAGCGTACCGTCCAAGTTGAACGGTACGCTTAGCCATGTACAAGGCTATTGAAGGGAGAATTTTGATTTTCATTTTACTATTATCATTATTTTCAGTGCTCATAATTATTCTGGGCAAAAAATCCATTATCTGAACGATGTTCAATGATTTCAGAGCACAAAGTTAATGTGGAAAAACAGTTGTGTCAATCGCTAAAAGTGATGATTTTTGTAGCTGTTGTATCACTATTTTTGATGATAGAAAAAACTAATTTATATCTCTTTACTTCATTTTATCCAGCGCAACATAGTCTCTCGACTTTTACATTTATAAAAAGCAGGTTTGTTTTGTTAGAGGGATCTTTAGAAGATGTAAGCTAATTGTTCTTTTAATTTCCGTTCTCTAAATTCAGCAAATTAGCTAATTTCTTGAAGGAAGGATTTTTCTCGGCAAATATTTCAAAAACCTCGTCACCGCTTTTTTGTTCGTTGGGGATGTCGATAGCCTCGTCGATAATCCACTCTAATTCAACAGCTTCTAAGTTGTATTTCTGTTTTATAACATTCTCAATTTTTGATTTGATTTCGTTAACTAAATCAATCTGAGAATCACTTTTAAAGGTTAATTTTATTGTTGAAGGGGCTTCAAAAACAGGTTCCGATGTTTTTAGAGCTACGTAAAGTCGAGTTTGCTCCTCGAAAGGTTTTATTACATCAAGCCACGTTTCCGACAGATTTGCAATATCAAAAACAGTTTCTTCGGGTGTTTGTGCTTCGGTATCACTGTCAACTGCCGATGTGTCAGATGGTTTGCTCTCTGCAACCACATTGTTAGTATCTGTCAATGTGGCTTTTATATTAACCTGTGATTGAGGTTTTGGAGGAAGTTTTACCGTTTCGGGCTGGCGCACATGAGCTGTCTTTGAACTACTTATCCTTTGCGGATTTTTTTTTTTGTTTTCAATATTGAACTGAAAAAATCCGATGTCCATTAAGGTTAACTCTATGTGTAGTCGTTGATTTTTGCTCGTTTTGTAGTTTAGCTCACATTCGCGGAGCTTCTGTAATGCCCCAAACAGCAAGTTTGTAGAGCATTTTGTTGCTTGTTGCAAATATTTTTGCTCCATATCGGCTCCGGCATCAATCAACTTAACTGTTTTCGGATTTTTGCTCATCATTAAGTTTCGAAAATGAGACGATAGCCCCGATATAAAAATCAGACCATCAAAACCTTTACGAAGAATGTCATCGTAAATCAACATCATTTCTGATATTTTATTCTCAAGAATACAATCTACGACTTTGAAATAATATTCATAGTCGAGAATATTTAGGTTTTCAATGGTTTTTTGATAAGTTATATCTCCTCCGGTAAAGCTCACCAATTGGTCGAATATCGAAAGTGCGTCACGCATCCCGCCATCACTTTTTTGAGCAATAACTCTTAATGCCTGATCGTCAGCTTTAACGTTTTCGCTTTGTGCAACGTATTTTAGATGATTTACGGTATCTTCAATCCTAATACGGTTAAAATCAAAAACTTGACATCGTGATAAAATCGTAGGTAAGACTTTATGCTTTTCGGTTGTAGCCAGAACAAATATTGCGTGTGCAGGTGGTTCTTCCAATGTTTTCAAAAAAGCGTTAAACGCTGAGGTGGACAACATATGAACCTCATCAATGATATAAACATTGTACTTCCCAATTCTTGGAGTAATTCTAACTTGTTCGATTAAATTGCGAATATCTTCGACGGAATTGTTTGAAGCGGCATCAAGTTCATGGATATTATATGAGCGGTTGCCGTTAAAAGCCTCGCAGCTTTCGCACTGGTTGCATGGCTCGTTTTCAGCTGTCGGCGAGAAACAGTTAATGGCTTTGGCAAAAATCCGTGCACATGTGGTTTTCCCAACACCACGGGGTCCGCAAAATAGATAGGCATGTGCTAACTGATTGTTCTTTACAGCACTTTTTAAAGTTTGAGTAATACTTAATTGTCCAACTACAGACTTAAAGGTCTGAGGTCTATATTTCCGAGCCGATACAACAAAACTTTCCATTACTCAAAGGTTTCTGCAAATATAACTATTTTTAATTTTTATCTGAAAACGTTTTGCTTTTGTGTATAGATATTTTTTGAAATAAGGAGGGGACTGTAAACAAAATTTATCTATATTTGTTACTATCAAAGTAATTTCAGAGAATTATTATTAATCAACTTAAAAAATAGAAAACTATGATTTCGTCAAAATTAGAAAATGCAATTAATGAGCAAATTAATGCAGAATTGTGGTCAGGATATATGTATCTTAGTATGAGTGCATATTTTGAAGATAAAGGTCTTTCCGGATTTGCAAAGTGGATGAGACTCCAGGCAGAAGAGGAAAAAGACCACGCCTATAAATTTTTCGACTACGTTAATGAGCGCGGAGGCAGAGTAATTCTTAAATCAATTGCCGAAGTTCCAACGACATGGAAAGATCCGCTCGATGCAATGAAGGTAACTTTGGGACACGAACAACATGTTACTTCATTGATATATAAATTAATGGATTTGGCTATTGCAGAGAAAGACTATGCAACCCAAAGCTTCTTGAATTGGTTTATTGATGAACAAGTTGAAGAGGAGTCAACTGCGTCAGATATCGTTACTCGTTTAGAGATGATAAGTGATAGTAAAAATGGGCTGTTTATGTTAGACAGGGAACTTGGAAGCCGAGAATAATATAATATAGTTAGCAGTTTCAAAGCCCACTGAATTTAAATATTTGGTGGGCTTTTGTTTTATTCAAAACCTTCCAGATGATTTTTAGCGCGACAATTACGACAAATTAACATCTCAATATGAGACGATAGGGTAAAGGTTATCAATAAATATTGTAAATTTGTAAATATTGTACGATACTTGTGAAAATGTACTGAAAAAACTAAAGAGCGAAATATTAACCTTAAAATGAATAAATTATGAAAAAAATACGATCATTTGTAGCAGTAATGTTTTTGATTTTATTCACATCATCTTGTGTGAAAGAGGAACCTGTATATGTTTTGCAAAATAATGGATCAAATACTTATGTTTTTGATAATTTAATAGGAAATGTAAGGATAACTATCTATAACACCCCAAACAGTTACGATATTACCGTAATAAATGGACCTGGCAGTGTTATAGGTTGCGCAATTAGAAATTACTCATCTCCATCAACCATCTATTTCAGCGATGCGTATATTCCAAAAGGAGGTACAGAGACCCAATCTTCCTCTGCCAATGGTATTCCATTAGATCAAAAACTTGAGCTGAAACTTGTACTTTATAAAACAAATGTTTCTTCCGCTGTATATCGACTTATCGAGGCTTTAGGACTTGATTTTTGGGACGGTATCAATCGATATAAGGAGAATATTGCAGCAGAATATATTATAGTTTTTAAGATGAGTAATTAATCTATTATTCAGATTATTAATCTTTTAGCTCTATCTTTATAAGGTTTCAATGCTTAAACTATAGAAAATCTTTATACGATAAATTTGGAAGTGTAAAAAAGGCGGAATAACCGCCTTTTTTTATTAACAATATTTGATGTACTGAATGAGATGCTTTCTTATAGTTTGTGTTCACCTAACCAACGCTCAGCATCAATAGCCGCTTTACAGCCGGTGCCTGCTGCTGTTACGGCTTGTCGGTATGAATTATCCATAACATCGCCACATGCAAAAACGCCGGGAATATTTGTGTAAGTTGATGTTCCTTTAGTTTTGATATATCCAACTTCGTCTGTTTCAATATAAGGTTTGAATACGTCAGAATTTGGAGTGTGTCCAATTGCAAGGAAAAAACCGTCAATTTTTATATCAACAATGGTTTCGTCCGGCTCGCCCATTCGTTTAATAAGTTTCGCGCCTTCGACAACGCCATCTCCGTACAACTCTTTGGTATTATGTTCAAAAAGCACCTCGATATTGGGAGAAGACATAACTCTCTCTTGCATTATTTTAGAAGCACGTAAAAATGGTTTACGTACAATAATATATACTTTGTTGCATAGACTTGCTAAATATAGAGCCTCCTCTGCAGCAGTATCGCCACCGCCAACAACGGCAACGTCTTTTCCGCGATAGAAAAATCCATCGCAAGTTGCACATGCTGAGACTCCTGAGCCTTTGTATTTTTCTTCACTCTCTAAGCCCAAATAGCGAGCAGTTGCTCCTGTGGCAATAATTACTGTATCGGCGGTGATTAAGGTTTTATCGTCAACCCAAACTTTGTGAGGGTGTTGGCTAAAATCGACTTTTGTAACAATTCCCCAACGAGAATCGGCACCAAAACG
>DAOSIN010000011.1:0-14435 GCA_035366675.1 Salinivirgaceae bacterium
ATCTTGCGATGCCGTTACTTTTTCTTGGTCTAAATAGTTAGGTATTGAAAAGCTGCGGCTAAACTCTCTTGAGCAGAACTCACGGCGAATGTAATTTTTTTCCTCTTCTTGATCCTTTTCCTCAACTTTTGCAGAAACAGTTAAGACATCATTGTTTAAGTCAATGTTTACATGTTCTTTTTTGAAACCGGGGGCAGTTATTTCAATGGTAATATCTTTCTCGTTGTCGAGAATGTTTACGTTTGAGCAGCCTCCTGACGCGCTTCTGTAGAAAGTTGGCATCATTTGATCGTTGAAAATAGAGTCAAAAAGTGAAGTCATTTTTGGTTCTTCGTTAAAAATACGTGGTAACATAATAATATCCTCCTAAATTTTAATGTTATTGTTAAATTAATTTATTGTTCTACTAACAATATTGCAATAGATATGCCATCGCAAAAAACATTAAATAAAGTGCCAGAATGGCAGCAGTTGTTTAATTTTAAACTGCCAAAACGACAGTATGCATAAACCTTAAACACATACAAAAGAGAGACGTCATATTATGGCGTCTCTACAACTTATTGATATTCAATTGTTAATTGCTCTTGAATTTTACTTTTAACTAAAAAGTCTGTGTTAATCCGTTTAATCCGTATTGTCTGTGTTCTAATTGCTACATTTTATATCGTAATCCCAAATAGAACACTCTTCCCACAATCGGACCCCAAAGCATTGACGCATCGAAGTCTGCTCCAAACGGGTCGCTCGCTCCGATTATTGGGTTCTTTTGTTTGAAATCGGTAATATTCTCTGCGCCACCGTAGATATCAAATTTACCTATACGATAGGTTATTTGCCCATTTAATAAAACGTGAGCGGGCGATTTCTCTGGCATTCGCATCTCTTCGGGAAGCCACGATGTGTCAGGTATCCGACTTGAACCGTTAAACTGAGCGGTTAGGTCGAATTGCCATCTTTTGTTTTCGGTCAGGTACGAGCCGGAAATCAAGCCTTTGTAGTTGTTAACAAACGGCTTGCGTTGCAAAGTGCCGTTTATTGTTGTTTTAACATCGCTGTAACGTATTGCAGCAGTTAGCTCGAACTGAAATAGAGGCTCCAACTTTATCTCTATCTGGTAGTTGTTGGCAAACGATTTTCCGTCAAGATTATAGAAGCGGACTTGTGTTCGGTCTGTATCAACGTCAACAATCATCTGATTTACAAAGTGTGTGCGATAATATTCGGCGGTAACTGTGGCTTCGTTGCTAAACAGAACAAACGATTGAGATAGGTTTAGCCCATAGTTCCAAGCCTCTTCGGGCTTAATCTCCTCTTGTACAATAAATTGGCGACTTGAAATCATTAGCCCCGTATTCTCGGCAAACAGGTTGGGTAATCTGTAACCCTTGCCAACTGAGCCACGAACGGTAGTGTGTTCAAAAACATTGCTACGCAGGTGAACTCTCGGAGTAAAAAACAGTCCATGTTTGTTGTGATAATCGCCACGAACGCCAAAAATTCCTGTAAAATGCTCATGATAGTGAAAGGTGTATTGACCAAACAGTCCGGGAATAACATCTTCACGACTAAAATCGGTGGTGTCGAACATTTCATTATATTTATCATAGATACAGCTTACACCGCCATTTATTTTATGTGACTCTGATTTTATCTTATCTTCATAAATAATGTTTCCGTATAGAGTGTTTTGTTCTCCGTTGTAATCGCGTATTCCGTAAAAAGATTTGTGCTCGTGATATGTGTAGTTTAACCGTGCTTCTATTAATGCGTCTGACTGTTTCGAAACGAAAAAGCGAGTGTTGGCATTTGCCTCAAAACGATTTGTGTTAATGCCTAAGCCATAAAAATTAGCTGAACTGTTGCCGAAATATCTCACTTGACCACCTTCGCGCTTCTCTTGCATAAGACTGAAACCAAATCGTGACTCTAATACACCGTGTTTTTCGTATCTGTATCGGTTTGTGATATTAAATTTCTTCACAAGCGGATTGTCAAGAAAAGAGTCATTATTACGGTCAACCTTATTGCCAAGATGCACAATATGAGTCATTAACATAGTTGACCAATCGAGGTTTATTTTTTTTGCAAATATCAGACTATTTTCAACTCGTCCGAAGTCGTTGACAAAAAGGTTTAGACCGAACTCGGTATCTTCGGGTCTTTTAAGCTCAACGTTTATCTGTCCTGTTATTGCTTCGAAACCATCTACAACGCTCGATGTCCCTTTCGCTACTTGAATTGACTCCATCCACGGACCCGGAATAAAAGACATACCTAAAGGTATTCCTAATCCGCGAAGTGTAGGAATATTTTCAGCCATCATTTGACTGTAAATGCCTGCTAAGCCGAGCAACTGTATATGTTTCGCGCCTGTTATGGCATCGCTGTATGATACGTCAACAGAGGCGTTGGTTTCAAATGCTTCAGAGAGGTTACAACAGGCAGCCTTTTGTAATTCTCTGTCAGACAGTACGTTAGTTAATATAGGGTCGATTCTTGAATAGTGTGAACCCGATTTTCTGGCTTTAACAACAACTTCGCTTAGCTCTTGACTCTCTTTGAGATTAACTACAACTTTTTCATTTACCGAGCTGATTACTATCGTGTCAGTTTCAAATCCTACAAAACTAACAATTAGTTTGTGTGGAAGTTTCGGGGTTACGGGTAATGTAAAGTTTCCGTCTGTGTCTGTTACAACTCCATGTGTTGTTCCTTCCCAGTAAACACTTGCTCCGATAAGAGTCTCTATGTGTTCGTGGTCGTCGTGCATATGTGATGTTACCACACTGCCTTTTAACTCCTGTGCTATTACTGATATGTTGAATAGCACTAATATTATTATAGTTAATGAAATTTTTTGCTTCATTTGATTATGTGTTTAATTATTATTTTTCGTATGAATATAGGTTGATGTTAACGTTCTGTATATAAGAACATTAGTCATGCTGTTTTATAGAAAAACAGTTACGAAAGAAAACAATAATCAAACTTAAGCTGATGAATCGATTTAAGCATATCAATTCCTGAAATAATAATAGGAGGGGGATTGATAAAACAGTAGATAAAATCCTCTAAAACAATAGCTTCGTTTGCCTCTGTTTTATCAATACAAAACAATATATCTTTTGCAAAGCTATAGAGAAACGACAAATCACGCGTGCGCTCTACCGTATTGTTGTAGTGATATTGTAAATAAGCCTCAGTGACAAAACAGCATTCGTCATCATTATGTGTTGAATCGTGATTGTCGTCTTTATGATTATGGTTAATATGATGTATTAAATGGTGTTGGTGACTTGCAGATACCTCGTCAACAAGGGAGACATCAATGACGTTACATGTCAGACATTTATGAAAATATAGCTTTATACCCACACTGGTAGTGATGGTTAAGACTGATACTGTTAATGCAAATATCTGTTTTAACAAGATTCTCATTGATGATGTCTTTGCTCTGCAAAGTTACTAAACAAATATCAATTAGAACACAGAAAACACAGATTAAACAAAATACCGCAGATAAAAAAATCCGTGTAAATCCGTTTAATCCGTGTTATCTGTGTTCCAAAAACTATTACAATCGACTAAAACAGTCCAGTAATGTTGCCATCTTCATCAATATCAATGCTGTTTGCCGCAGGAACACCTGGAAGTCCAGGCATTCTGATAATTTCGCCTGTGATAGGAATTACGAAACCTGCGCCGGCAGCTATCTCTATTGCTCGCACGGTTATTACAAAATCTTTAGGTCTGCCAAGCAAGTCGGGATTATCCGACAGTGACTTTTGTGTTTTTGCAACGCAGACAGGCAGATGTTCAAGTCCTAATCTTGCAATGCTCTCTAAATCAGCTTTAGCGCGTGGAGTGTAGTCAATTGCTTCAGCTCCGTAGATTTTCTTTGCAATGATTTCAATTTTTGCCTCTACGGATTGATTCCAATCGTATAGAGGTTTGTATTTTTCAGTGCAACAACTAATAACATTAACAACCTCGTTGGCTAAGTCAATAGCTCCCTCGCCACCTTTTGCCCAAACGTTTGCCTCAACAGCTTTTACTCCATATTTCTCGGCAACATGATCAATAATAAACTTAACCTCTTCGTCGGTATCGGCAGTAAAACGATTTATTGCAACAACCGCTTTTACTCCAAATTTCCTGATGTTTTCGATATGCTTATCCAAGTTTTCAATTCCTTTGTCCAGAGCATCAACATTAGGTTTGTTAAGATCAGCAATAGGTACTCCTCCATGATATTTCAAAGCTCTGATTGTAGCTACTAATACTACCGCTTTTGGAGACAACCCACTGTATCCGCATTTAATATCGAAAAACTTCTCGGCTCCAAGGTCAAAACCAAATCCAGCCTCTGTTACAACATAGTCTGAAAGCGAAAGTCCCATTCGGGTTGCTATCACTGTGTTTGTACCCTGTGCAATATTCGCAAATGGACCACCATGAATTATAGCTGGTGTATTTTCTATTGTTTGTACCAAGTTGGGTTTGATAGCATCTTTTAGGAGAGCTGCCATTGCTCCCTCGGCTTTCAAATCGCGAGCGTAGATTGGCTTGCGGTCGTATGTAAATCCAACGAAGATATTTCCTAATTTGTTTTTCAAATCATTCAAATCGTTAGCGAGGCAAAGTGCAGCCATAACTTCTGAAGCTGCAGTAATATCAAATCCTGTTTCGCGTGGCACTCCCATTGAGCGACCTCCTAACCCTACAACGATATCACGCAATGCACGGTCGTTCATATCCATAACACGCTTCCATGTTATTGTGCGAGGATCGATACCTAAGCTATATTTTTTTGAATGTATGTTGTTGTCTATCAGTGCAGAAAGCAGGTTGTGTGCTTTCTCAACTGCTGCAAAGTCACCTGTAAAGTGCAGGTTGATATCTTCCATAGGTAATACTTGGCTATAGCCACCACCTGTTGCTCCACCTTTTATCCCAAAAACAGGACCTAGTGAGGGTTCACGCAACACAACCGTTGCATTTTTTCCTATTCGGTTTAAGGCTTGAGTCAAACCAATACTTACCGTTGTTTTTCCCTCTCCTGCTGGTGTAGGTGATATTGCTGAAACCAATATAAGCGAATTTTTAGCAACCTTATCCATATCAATAAGTGATAATGGTAACTTGGCTTTATATTTACCGTACTGCTCAATCAATTCACTGTCAATGCCTAAACTTGAAGCAATTTCAGTTATCGGCTTCATTTTTGCACTTTTGGCAATTTTTTGATCACTATTCATTTTTTACACAATTTAATTGTTTATTTATAATTTTATTTTTTTCTAATAGTCAAGGGATATAATAACAAATATTTTCGTAAAATCCAAATAACACTATAACAACATAACAACGGAATTGTTGTCAATTACAAAGATACATTAAAGAGTTAAAAGTTTGTAAAGTTGAAAGTAATTTAAGATAAGCAATAAATCAATAGGATGTCAGGGTGTTGTAGAGACTTCATATTGTGGCGTCTCTGCAATTAGTAATTGAGTTAAAAGTTTGTAAATGTGGTGCACTTAAAATAGCCTAAGTGTTTAAAGAGAAGAAAGAGCATATTCAATTATCAGTAAGTTAAATGAATGTCAGGGCTATGTAGAGACGGAGCATGCTCCGTCTTCCTCTCTTAATATCCTTTAATTCTTTAATGGTTCAACTTTCAAAATCATAGATTTGCGTTTTTAAAAGTTTTATCGCAATTTTGTGAAATATCATACATTGTAAATACTAAATACTCAATATTATGACAGAAACACAAAAAAAAGAGCTTAGAGATGCTTCAATAATAGCGTTACGCGACTGTATGGGACTAAAGCCCGAAGAAACACTGTTAATAGTTACCGACGAAATTAAACGCGAAATAGGACAATCACTACATGAAGTGGGTAAGGAGTTGTGTAAAGAATCGATGTTGGTAGAGATAAAATCGCGAGAAATTAATGGTCAAGAGCCACCAGCGTTGATAGCAGAGCTTATGAAAAAGGTTGATGTTGTGGTTTGCCCTACTGCAAAATCGCTTACTCATACCGATGCCCGCAGAAACGCTGCAAAAGAGGGTGTTAGATTTGGCACAATGCCTGGAATCAACATCGACACTATGATACGTTGCCTGAATGCCGATTATGAAAAAATAATCGCACTTACCGACTATATTATCGAGAAACTTCAAGGAGTACAGAACGTTAGAGTAGTAACCGCAAAAGGTACCGATATAATAATGCCTATTGGAGGTCGAAATATATTGCCAAGCAAGGGTGTGCTTCGTGAAAAGGGTGAAAGTGGAAACTTGCCATCTGGAGAGGTATATTTAGCTCCGTGGGAAGATAAATCGAACGGCACGGTTGTTATAGACGGTTCAGTGTCAGGTATAGGGATGCTTGAAGAACCTATTGTTATTGAGGTTGTTAACGGATATGCTGAAACCATAAAAGGAGGCAAACAGGCAAAAGAGTTAGAGGAGATGTTAGACAAAACTGGTCGCGATGCACGCGCAGTAGCAGAATTCGGAATAGGAACCAATTACAAGGCAATTCTAACTGGACATATTTTAGAAGATGAGAAAGTTTATGGAACAATTCACGTAGCTTTTGGTAACAACCTTTCAATGGGAGGTCGTATTTCTGTAAGCTCACACATAGATGGTTTGGTTAAAGAACCTGATGTTTATTTCGACGATAAGCTTGTAATGACCAAAGGAAAAATTATCGGATTCGAAGTATAAACAATTAGTCGTATAGACTCATTCTAAAACCATTATAAATTAATAGCAAAGAACTTTATTGCAGTCTGGGTGTCAATTACTTATTTATTGACACCCAATTTTTTTGTGCGTAGGGTTAGGTATATTGTCTAATAGCTCCGCTAAATACAATAGATTGCGGCATGTAGAAATGGACAGAATGTCGCTAAATTCGGAAACGTTGGTTTCTTTCAGTGTGTCAGCAGTATGTTTGTGGTATTTCTTAATAATCATTGCATACTTCGGCGAGTTGGTTTTCAGTTCATTAACCAGAAGTTCAAACTCTTTGCAAACCTCGCTTTTGTTATAGTGGTTTTCATGTGCGAAGTTTAAATATTTGACTATCTGAAAAGCATCGAACTTTCTGAGTAGGCGTTTGTTAAAGGTCTTTAAATGTGCACATTTTGAGTTGCACTCATTGATTTTGTCAATAAAGTTTGTCTCTATCCAATAATCTCTTAATGCTTTGGGAGCACTGTGGATATAACTTTCAATATATGAGTTATCTGCATCAAATAACGTTTGGATATTATTTAAAAAATATCGCAAATCTAAAATACTTTGCAAACAGTATGTTTTGTATGAAAAATTGTTTTCAATAATCTGTTTTAATGCAGGTCCTGTCCCAAACGGCACTCTATCTGAAAAGCGCGCTGCGGGGAAAACCATTGTATTGTTTGCAACCACGGTTCCACCAAGCGGAAAGAGTTTATTTAGGAAATAGAAATCCTCGCCTGCATTTTTTCGGTTCATTCCCTGCTGCTCAACATAAACCGATGCCCTAACAGCGAAAGCCGAACCTACGGTGTGATAAGCCCATTGCCATCCAATATACTCCATTGTCAATCTGTAATATCGCAGATAAAGCTCATATAGCATTATTGCATGGCAGAGGCTCTTGTCAATATCTTTTTTTGGGTGCGTAAAAGGTATAACTGCTTGACGTACAGAATTGTTACTACAAAACAGTTTTTCCAACTCCGACAAATAGTTTTGCATAACTGTTGTGTCGGCATCTAAAGATATTATAAAGTTCTCGGGTTTGTTGATATCGTTAAATCTTCTAATTGCCTCGTCCATACCGACCTTGCGGGGAAAACCCGCTCCCGCAAACTTTTTTCTTACAGCCCCAAGCCAAATGGGTAGAACTTTTATTTTGTTGTTTTTAAGTTGCTTTGAAAATTCGACAAGTAGGTCAAATATCTCTTTGTTGTAGTCGTGTGTCTCTTTTGGCTTGCCCTCAGGGAAATTAACCACAATAATAATTTCAATAATCCCATTGGGCGGGTCGCATTGGCATAAATGCTTTATGTTTTCTAAAACGTCTGGCTCTGAGCAACATGGAATAACAACAACCCCCGACAACGAGTTATCAGGGGGAGTTGAAATATATCGTGGGTTTTGCCCTATCAAGTAGTTGTCGGCAAACGTCATTTGTGGTATTATTTGTTTTGGGCTGCTCTGTACTCGGTGTTTAGACCCTCTACAATTTCGTTAGTAATATTTAGGTTTGGATTACCATGCATGATTGTTCCAAGACCAGTATTTGTTAATATTAAGTCGTAGCCAGCAGACATGTTGTAGCGTTCAACGTAACTTACAATGGCTTCATAAAGAATTTCGTTTAAGCGTTGTTGCTCAATCATTAGCTCTTCCGTGAGTTTTGCTTCTAAATTGTCCAATCTCTCTTTTTGCTCTAACAGTTCCCGTTGTTGCATCTCCATTGATGCTTGTGACAGAAATCCGCCTCGCTGTGCCTTTTCTTGAAAAGCAAGATAATCCTTTTCAAACTGTTTTGCCTTTTTCGTAAACTCATTTTCACTTTTTTGCCTTTTAGCCATAAAGTCTTCGTTCATTTTTATGGACTGCTCGTAAGTAAGTAGCACAGAATCAATGTTAACGTATGCAATATTAATATTTGTGCTGATAGAGTCTTTAGTGGTTTCAACAGCAGTCTTATTTTTTGCGGATGTTGTGTGTTTGGAAATAGCGTATCTGTCTATAAATAACCATATTACCAATACTCCAAGAACGATAAGTGCAATATTCTTTATTTTTTCCATTTTGTTGATAGTTTAATAGTTTAAATTTTGCGTAAAGTAAGTAAAACTCTTTAATATTTTTGGGTGTTTTTAGATTACTCTTTGTTCTCAATTTTTTTTGCCTCTTGCCAAATGGCTTCCATTTCATCAAGAGTCATATTGTGCAAATCTTTGCCTTTCAATAAAGTCTGTTCTTCCAAATAATTGAAACGCTGTATAAATTTACGATTGGTTATTTCCAACGCCTTTTCTGGGTCAATTCCGTACAGTCTTCCGGCGTTAATCATTGCAAAAATAAGGTCACCAAATTCACTTTCAATCTTTTCAGTATTGTTTTCTGGGTTGTTAATTTCGTAAGTTAACTCGTTAAGCTCCTCTTGTACTTTATCCCAAACCTGCTCACGATATTCCCAATCGAAACCAACTCCTCGAGCTTTTTGCTGTATTCTAAAAGCCTTTATCATTGGAGGCAATCCCGATGGCACACCTGAAAGGACACGTTTTTTACGATCTTTTTCGCCAAGTTTTATTTTTTCCCAATTCTCCTCAACTGTTTTGGAGTCTTTGGCTTCAACATCTCCATATATATGCGGATGTCGGTGTTTAAGTTTTTTTATCAACGTTTCAATAATATCGTTTAGTGTAAACCACTCTTTTTCAGTGGCTATACGTGCATAAAAAACAATATGTAGTAAAATGTCACCCAACTCTTTTTTTATCTCAGCCACCTCTTTGCTCAATATAGCGTCAGATAGTTCAAAAGTCTCTTCTATAGTTAGTTGTCTGAGTGATTCTACCGTCTGTTTTTTATCCCAAGGGCATTTTTCGCGCAACTCGTTTAATACATCAATTAAATGTCCAAAACTTTCAACTGCTTTTTCTTTATTAGAATCCATTAGCTTCCTCAATATCAAATGTTTCCACCATCCAAGCCAAAGGGGCTTCGTTTGTAATATCTTTTAAACGCTGTTTAATTACCTTGTTCAACTCCGAACGCCTAAAGAGGTCTAACTTGGCTTCGGTGTTGAAAATCATAATAATAAACACACTCATATGGTTCTCTTTTTCGCGTAGAATGTCGATATGGTGCAACCCATCAAACGACATCAATTCATCTTTGAACTGTTTTACAAGCTCCTCGAAAAGCCCCTCGGCATCAGGCTTTATCTTAAATTTAATAATTCGCGTTATCATTTTTTCTCAATTCTGATTTTTGATAATAAACCAACCCCAACCGACTCGTCTAAACGATAATTCATTTGACCAATCTCCAATAATCCCAATGTGTTAAATATAGCAAAAAGTTCTCCTTCGGGGCTATCAATTATGGCACTAATTTTAGTTATTTCGTTCTGACGTCTCAAGACAGTAATGCTAAATTGCTTATCCTCAATGAAATCCTCGAAAATTTTGCGTGTGATATTTGTAACTGCGTTGCCATAACCATTTATATACATCACATTTCCGACCATAAATTTTGCGCTTATCTCAGGTCGTATTTTTGCAACAAAAGGCATCTCCGACACAGGCTTACCCAAAGTGTTTATATCCTCGCCGTCAAGCAGTCTGACAGCAGGTTTAAGCAATAGATCTAACTCTGGAAACGTGGAGTCTTGGTTGTTTAACATCCACATTTCGGGATTTTCGTCGTCGTCGAAAATAGAAATAAATGCCTTGTTGTCGAATCCGAAAAAAAATTGACCTTTGTAGCTGACAGCCACAGGTAACGCACTTTTTCTGTTGCTGAAACCCCGAACCCCGCTGATATGCACAGTTTTCACAGGGTAAGAGTTGTAGCATGATTTTAATATAAAAGCCGCCTTTTGTATATCAAACAAAGGCACACGGTGCGATATCTCAACTAACTTTATATCAGGACAATGCGATAACATATAACCCTTAACAGCTCCGACGAAGTAATCGTCATCGTTCCAGTCAGTTATAAGGGTTATTGTCTTCATATCTTTGTAAATTTGTTGGTTTGGTTTTGTACAGAGTTTATACGTTTTTAAATTTATGTAATTCCAATTTTATGTGCGAATTTATGTATTTTTGTGCTCACATAAATTTTTGGCTTAAAAAGTATTTTACAAAATTAACATATTTTGAACTATTAATCACTTTATGATTGAACGTATAATTGAAATTTGTGATATTGAACCTGTAATCCTTTACGGGGTAAACAATTCTAATTTCGATCTTATTCGACAACTGTTCCCACAAGTGAAACTTATTGCGCGAGGAGACCTGCTCAAAGTAATAGGCGAACCTTCTGATGTCGATTTTTTTACTGATCGTTACTATCGTTTTGTTGAACATTACAAACGTTTTGGAAGTTTAAAAAGTGAGGATATTGTTAACCTGTCTGATTCCGATTCGCATAAGTCAACTGCTGAACTGCAAAGTGATTTAGATGTTTTGGTCTATGGCAATCATGGGAGAATTATAAGAGCTAGGACAGCAAATCAACAACTTATTGTTAGTGAGCATCTTAAAAATGATATGGTTTTCGCTATCGGACCAGCCGGCAGTGGAAAGACATATACGTCTATTGCGCTTGCCGTTAGAGCGTTGAGGAACAAGGAGGTAAGGCGTATTATCTTAACCCGCCCTGCCGTTGAAGCCGGCGAACGACTTGGATTTTTACCCGGCGACCTGAAGGAGAAAATCGACCCATATCTGCAACCTCTCTATGATGCTTTGAACGATATGTTACCACCCCGAAAGTTAGAATCGTATATTGAGGAGGGTATCGTGCAAATTGTTCCGTTGGCATTTATGCGCGGACGCACTCTCGACAACGCCTTTGTTATTCTCGATGAGGCGCAAAACACTACTATAAATCAGCTTAAAATGTTCCTTACCCGAATGGGACGGCATTCAAAATTTATTATCACTGGCGATATCACCCAAATCGACCTGCCTGTAAGCGAAAAGAGTGGATTGGTACATGCTCACAAAATTTTGGCAAACATCGCAGGTATCAGCTTTGTTGAGCTTGATGAGACAGATATTGTGCGACATCCATTAGTTATCAAAATTGTAAAGGCTTACAGTAAAGAGAGGGAAAAAGCCAAGGATAGCAAAACGAAAGATAAAACAAAAGAGTAATCGTAAATTATTAAATATGAAGGCTTTAACAAATACCAACTTCAATTTCAAAGGACAGAAATCTGTATATCATGGCAAAGTCCGCGATGTGTATAATATCGATAACAAAACTCTTGTAATGGTTGTAACCGACAGGATATCAGCCTTTGACGTAATTTTACCCAAAGGCATTCCATATAAAGGACAGGTGTTGAACCAGATAGCAGCAAAATTTTTAGATGCCACGAAAGATATTGTTCCCAACTGGAAAATTGCAACTCCCGACCCCATGGTAACAGTCGGCTTGAAAGCCGAACCATTTATGGTTGAGATGGTTGTACGCGGATATTTGACTGGACACGCTTGGCGTGAATATAAGTCAGGGAAACGTTCTCTGTGTGGGATAAGTCTTCCTGATGGCATGATTGAGCACCAAAAATTTGCAAAACCCATAATAACCCCAACAACCAAAGCCGTTGAGGGACACGATGAAGATATCAGCCGCGAGGAGATTATTAAACAGGGATTAGTCTCCGAAACCGACTACAACGAGTTAGAGAGAATCTCCCTTGAGCTGTTTAAACGCGGAACCGAAATGGCTGCACAAAAGGGACTTATTTTAGTTGACACCAAATACGAATTTGGAAAGGTTGGCGGAAAAATAATTCTTATAGACGAGATACACACTCCAGACAGCAGTCGCTATTTTTATGCTAAAGGCTACGAAGAGCGTCAGGCAAAAGGCGAGCAACAGAAACAGCTTTCCAAGGAGTTTGTGCGTGAATGGCTTATAGCTAATGGCTTTCAAGGAAAAGAGGGACAATCCGTTCCAGAAATGACCGAATCATATATCGAAAGCGTAAGTGAAAGATATATAGAGCTTTACGAAAACATCGTAGGCGAAAAATTTCACAAAGCCGGAGCGGGGGAGAATATTGAGGAGCGTATTCGGAAGAATGTTGAGTTTTTTTTAAGTAGCAATGTTGTTTAAATAAGTGCTTAGTTACGAAATAGTTATAAGCCAGCTATGTTCTTGTTGTATAGCTGGCTTTTTGTTTTGAATATGGAGCACTGGTTAAATGTATTTGTACATATTTTTAGAACAGTATCTTTTATTCTGAGAGAGTTGGAGCAAAACTCAACCTGTCGGAAATTCTGACAAGTTCGAAAAGATGGTAGCAGAGAGGATAGTATGCCAATTTCTCATTACAAAACTATTGTTAAAAATTAGCTTAAGTAGGATAGGAAGTAGGGGACTTTAGAGAAAGATTTTCCTTAATTTGTCTGTTCAGTAAAGGGTTTCACTTGGCAGATTCGTGTGTACGTTTTGGGTTTTAGCCCAAAAACAAAAAGAGACGGAGCAAACCCCGTCTCTAAAATATCATGATTATCAATCATTTAATTGCTTTAAATCATATTTATCAGTTTACTAACCGACTCCTTAGCATCGCCAAGTAACAAATGAACTCCCGACTCTTTTTTATAAAGAGGGTTATCAACACCTGCATAACCGGGGCTAAGGTCGAAGTTGCATATAAATATTTCTTTTGCCTGGTCAACGTTCAACACTGGCATTCCGTAAATAGGAGTGTCAACAGCATCGCGTGCGGCTGGGTTTAAAACGTCGTTTGCACCGATAACAATAACGGCATCGGTATTTTTGAAGTCATCGTTTATTGCATCCATTTCGTAGAGCTGTTCGTAAGAGACATCGGCTTCTGCGAGTAGTACGTTCATGTGTCCGGGCATACGTCCTGCGACAGGGTGTATAGCGTAACGAACTTTTGCGCCGTTGCTCTCCAACTTGTCGGCTAACTGACGAACTAAATGTTGTGCTTGTGCCAGTGCCATTCCGTACCCTGGAACGATAATTACAGATTTTGCTTTCTTTAAAACTTCTGCTGAATTATCCTTTTTTGCATCTGAGCCTTGCGCGGGTTTGCTATCTAACAAAGAAATCAAGCGACTAACAGATTCTTTAGCATCGCCCAACAATAGATGAACTCCCGACTCTTTTTTGTAAAGTGGGTTGTCAACTCCTGCGTAACCAGGGTTAAGGTCGAAGTTGCAGATAAACACCTCTTTAGCTTGGTCAACGTTCAGTACCGGCATTCCGTAAATAGGAGTGTCAACAGCATCGCGTGCGGCTGGGTTTAAAACGTCGTTTGCACCGATAACAATAACAGCATCGGTATTTTTAAAGTCGTCGTTTATTGCATCCATTTCGTAAAGCTGGTCGTAGGAGACATCGGCTTCTGCGAGTAGTACGTTCATATGTCCTGGCATACGTCCTGCAACAGGGTGGATTGCGTAACGAACTTGTGCGCCGTTGCTCTCCAACTTGTCAGCTAATTGGCGAACCAAATGTTGTGCTTGCGCCAACGCCATACCATAACCTGGAACGATAATCACAGATTTTGCTTTCTGTAGAACTTCTGCTTTTTGGTCTCCAGAATCGGAACTCTGTGCAGGTTTGCTATCTAACATAGAAATCAAGCGACTAACAGATTCTTTAGCATCGCCCAACATTAGATGAACCCCTG
>DAOSIN010000012.1:0-14224 GCA_035366675.1 Salinivirgaceae bacterium
TCGCTTACGGACCGCTTTTTAAATTTTAAGTTTTAATTATTAAAAATATAAGTAAAGTTTTCCAATAGCTTAGTTTCTGAACTTCTAATAAAAAACAGACCCATATTTTCATATATTTCGTATGGTAGCCAGTCGCCAACTAATAAGATATTTTCTGTTGCAAATGCCTCTTTAATGGAACTTGAAAGGGCATCGGTAGTTTGTGTATTAACCGTGATATCTGATATTATTCTAATCTCGGCAATTTCTTTATTTGTTAGCCAATGTTTTTTATCATTGTCGGGGTTTTGAAATGTAATAAATTCTATCTCTAGATCCTGTAATTTTGTTAATAGTTTTTCTGAATACTCCTTTTTGTTCCCATAGGTCATGGGTAACAGCAAAAATAGCTTTTGCTTTACTTCTTTTGATAAATTTTCAAGAACATCGAGAAACATAAAGTGTTGTTGTAGCGGATTTGCACTATAACCAACAGTTACTACAATTTTATCTTTTTCGATTTTATATTTATCTCTATAAACTTGTCTGTTTCGTTCGTTATATAGTTCTGAAATTATATCTAATCTGGCAGAACCAAAATGTGCAAATTTTATTTTATCAACAAATTCAGGATAAATAGCTAAAAAGTCCTCTTTCATATTCGGACCTATTGTAATTATTTTAGCTGTCTCAAAAATTTTTTTTTGTGTTCTCCTTTCTTCCTCGCTACTTCTATAGAAATCAGATCCAAACAGAGTAGCGACAATCTTGCTACTTTGCTTTTTTATACTGTCCATATAGGGAGAGTAGTAATGCCCACACCATTGAATATCAACAATATCGTTATGTTTTATATATTTTTTTATTATTCTTTTGCGAAATAGTTTTCTATAGATTTTAAAGGCAAAGCTCTTCAAAAATTTTGGGTAGAGATATTTATACTCCTCTTTTTCGTTAAAAAACTGAAAAGACCAAATATCTAAAGCAACAAAAGAATAATTTCTTTTCTTTAATTCAGAAATAAATTCCAACGTTCCGGGATGCCAAAATGGAATAGGGGTTAGTATATTTATCCTTTGTTTATTCATTTATCAGTTTTAAATATTGTTCCCACTCTCCAATATCTGTCCAGGAGTTTTCGCTTACAGGGAAAACACCTACTTTCCTATTTTCTACTTTTAATTTTTCAATTAATGAGGTTATATGATAAAAAGTATTTTTAGGAATTTCGTTTATTAAATGTGATTCCAGAATGTAAAATCCGGTATTTATACTAAAAGTCAGTTCTGGTTTTTCTGTAATTTCTTTTAGCAACCCCTTTTCTCCAGTTTGTATAGTTCCATAGGGTATTGAATATGTTTTAAGAGCAGCAACAATTGTTAACTCGTTTTTGTTTTCATAGTGATATTGCAAAATTTCAGAATAATCTTGGTCTATTAGTATATCACAATTTGTTACAAAAAAAGTAGAATTTATTTTTCCTTCTAATAAATGTAAACTTCCCGCAGTTCCTAACGGTTTGCTCTCTTCAAAAAAGTTTATACCATATTTATTATCACTAAAGCTATTGAGATAATATTTAATAAAATCAGCCCTATAGTTAATGGATATATAAAAATTTTTACAAGCAAATTTTGCAAAGCTATCCATAATATCTTCAATTATAGTTTTTTGACCAATGGGTATCAAAGGTTTTGGTAAGACATTCGTTAGAGGTTTTAATCGTGAGCCTTGTCCTCCTGCCATAATAACAACAGGTAAATTGATTTTTTGATACTCTTTTTGCCGAGAACTACCAATAATATCTTCCCAGTATAATATTTTTTTTAAATATCCTTTGTTATCTATTACAGGCATGGATTCGGTACGGTTTTCAATCATCACTTGCCTGATTTCTTCGTATGATTGATTCGTGTGTGCAATGGTTATGTACTTTCTAAGTATTTTTTCAATGGGCGTGTCAAGAGGATACTTATTGATTATTGCTCTTTGTAAGTCTCCTATACTTAGAACACCAATAAATAAATTTTCATTGTTTGTAATAAAAAGCAACTTTCTTTTTCTTTCGTCCATAAGTTTCATAGCCGAAAGAATAGTATGGTCTAATGATATAATATCTTTTTGTTGCATATTTACATGCTGTTTTTAATTTTTCTTGCCGGTACGCCGACGTATGTGCCGGGTTCCGTAATGTTTTTAACTACCACTGTGCCCGCTCCTGTAAAAACATTGTTACATATTTTGACATCACTACTTATAGTAGAGCCTACACCAATAAAACAACATTCTCCTACTTCAGCTCTTCCTGCAACAGTAACTGACGCAGATATAAGGGTGTGCTTTCTTACAACAGAATCGGTAACAAAACTGCTAATTTGAATAAATACATTGTTCTCTACAATAGAATCCATATACAATATACATTGTGGAAATACAATTGAACCTTTCCCAACTTTTGCAGTAGAATCAACAGTGCAACTCGAATGAATAAAAGTAGCAAAGGGAATTTTATTTTCAAATCTTTCAAAAACCTTTTTCCTATATTGCATTCTGGTAAATCCAATTGCGTTACTAAGTTCATCAAAAACACCTTGTTTGTATTGCATTTCTACGTCATCTAATTTGCCAAGAATCGGATAATTATTTACAATTGTACCTACTGGCGTAAAATCATCATAATACCCTACAACTTCAAATTGTCTGTCTTCAACCATATAGTGCCCTACATGGCGAGCCATTTCTCCTGAACCTACAAAAGCTACTCTTTTCATATTTATTCAAATTCAATGTTAATATTTTTAAAAGCTTTGTTTTTTAATTCATAAAGCTCTTTTCTATTTACAGCATGTAAAATTATATAGCCATAGTGACTGCCACTAGATACAATTCTAGGGACTGTATCTCCTTCTTTTAGATCCAATTTAAAACCAGCAACACCTTTCAAATCTTTTATGTGTTCAAGTGGGTGTATTTTTTTTATTTTTTTACCTGCCGGAAAATCAAAAAAGAAAATCCCGGAAGCCCTGTCAAATTTTTTGTTTAAATCAGGTTCTTTGCCACTAACAACATCTATCAAAGCCTTTTCCATATTTATTCCAGTTGATAATGGTACCAAGTGAGATCCAATATTGTCTCCAGCCATTCTAGGACTGACTTCAATTACTGTTATTTTCCCGTCGTTAATTCTTATTTCATTGTGAGATGCACAGTTATCATATTCGAAAACAACAGAAATTTTATGAACCAACTCTTCAATCTCCTTTATTTTTTCTTCAGACAGAGTACATGGATGAGTAAGTTCCATTTCTACACTATAGGGTAATGGTGTCATTATCTTGTCGGTAATTTGCAATAGTTTTGTTTTGCCATTATAGTGAATTGACTCTAAGCTGTATTCTTTGCCTCCTATAACTGATTCACAAAGTAATGTGTCAAGTTTTGTATGTTTTATCGCTTCTTTAAAGGCGATCAAAGCCTCTTCTTTATTATTGCATAAGATAACCCCTCTACTACCAGAATTGTCGCGAGGTTTAATAACCATAGGATAAGTCAAATTATCGGTGATTTCGGAGATGGTTTTATATTTTGCACAAGGGATACCATTCTTTACAAAAACTTCTTTCATCCGAAACTTGTCTGTAGAATTTTCAACGGCTTCTCTAGAGATAAATGGTAAATTATATTTTGCTGAAATCTTTTGCATCATCAGTAACGGTTTGTCTGTTGCTACAGTTATTATATGATCAACTTCATATTTATCCATAACATTGCAAGTACCTTCGAAATCTTGTCCGTTAACAACTTCAAAAGCATCAGATTCAAATTGTCCAATTGCTGTAGGATTGGGGTCAATAACAACTGTATAAAATCCCATACTTTTACATTGTTTAATTAACGACAACTGAAAACATGCGCCGCCGAAAATGAGCATTACCTTTTTATTATCCTTCATAAAGACTTGTTTATATATTTAGTGTCATTGAGATGTATTTTTGATGTGAAAAGAACATGTATTTAAAACGTATAAATGGTTATTGCAAATATAGTTTTTATTCGGTAGCTGTTATTAATTAATTACGTTCTCTTTCTTTTCTTTGCCCGTTATTATAATAGAAACTGTTCCTAAAAATAAAAACGGCGTGATTGGTATTTTAAAACGCACTAATGCTCCAAAGTTCGATGTAGAAAGGCCTACTCCTATTGCCATAAAGAGCGCAAAAATAAAACAGAAAATCAAAAACTTGTTTTCTTGAATAATTTTTAATGTTTTGCGAGCACCAACTTTAAATAAAACATACAAAAAAAGCACTAAAAGAATGGTGTTTTCAAGTGCCGAAAGAATCATTACTAATGACCTTGAATCCCATAAGAATGGACGAAACAGTCCTGCAATTGCTGCTGCAGGCATTACAGAAAGTGCTCCGCCAATTGTTGGTTCAAAGTCGCCAATATCGAATGATGAGCCTTCGTAATACTCTTGCTTTAAATCGTATTGTGTAATAGCTGCCTTTTGTAACATGCTCTCTATACTACCGTACGATCCTCCAACTGATGCCATAACGTAGTTTAGTGCCCACATGCCCACAAATCCAAACAAAAGTATTGTTAAGGGCAATACTGCTACTCTTAATACTTTGTTTTTTATTTTATCTATTTGGTCAAATCCCAACCAAATAAAACCCGCAGCTATATAGGCAAATAGTATGTATGGCTTTATGGTTATTACAATATATGCGCTGAATAGTAATGCTAAAATATTCCAAATATTCCATTTTTTTCGGAACATGATGGCGTGAAACTTAATAAAAAAAAGCAATCCGAATGTAAACGAGAAAGTATCCTTGGTAATACCTGAACTCCAAAATGTTACAGAAGGAATAAAAAGTATTGCAACCGCTATCCATTTCCGCATTGAGGGATAAATGTCAGCTAAATATTTGTAAACTTTCCAGTTAATCAAAAACATTGCAGCGGTAACACATATCGTTGTTAAATAGTAGTTTTTAAGACCAATGACTGTAAACAACGACAAATAACGATGTAGAGCATATATTTGTGGATCGTGAAAGCGTGGGTAGTAGGTTATTGTGTGACTGAGTGTGTTTATGTTTTCGGGTGTAACGGTGTCGAACAACATTCTAAAAAAGGCATGAGTATTGGTAAAAAGCATGTCGCCTAAGTAGCATGAATTTGCAAAATAGTAGAAAGTGTCTCCGGAGCGTTGATAGTAGAAATCGTATATCAATCCAAAACCCAAGCCCATTGCAACTTTGAAAACAAAACCCCACATAAACAGTTTGTTATCGCCAAACTCGTTTCGTTTAAAAATGGACATGGCATAGAAAGCAAAAAACAGAACAGTTAAATAAATAACTATTAGCACTATATACATGGGGGTTAAATAGTTCTGTTCCATTTAAAATTCACAAACCGTTTTATGGCTGTAAAGTCTTTTATAAGCTAGTTTTGTGTTTATTCTCCTTTAAGCAACTCGTTGTATCTTGCAATGTTATTAATCAATGCTCTGGCGGAGTCAACTTCGGTATCGTGTCTTAAAAAGTTTTGTATACGTCCACGTTGATAGTAATAGCGACTTGCAATCTCCTCGTTTAACAGCAATGTTAATTCATCTTTAGACAAAGTTAAATCATTTTCAATATCGCGCTTAATCTTCTCTTCAATCTCTTTTATGTTGCTTTCAACCAAATCGTAGTATTTTTCTTGTTTAAGAGATTTTACTAACTCATCTAATTTCTCTTTGCTCTCTTTGTCGTAATGTAGTTCGCGTGTTTTTACAAATTCTATAAAGTCGGTAAAGTCTTGGTCGGAAATTGTGAAAACATCTGGTTTGTCGATAAAGCTGTGTTTTGAAGCATATTGTGTTGCAAAATCAAAAATATGATTACCAACATATAGCTCTGTTGTCAGACGGCTCATTGTTTTTGTCTCCAATTCGATGTCTGGTTTTATGCCACCACCGTCATACACTTTACGTCCATTTTTTGTGGTAAACTCAGATACTAATGAATCGGGGATACTTCCAACGCTACCATCTTCGTTGCGATGTGAATAGTCTAATGCTTGAATGCATCGTCCCGAAGGTATATAGTATTTAGCCGTAGTAAGTTTTATTTGTGCGTTGTAGCTAAGTGGACGTGTTGTTTGAACAAGTCCTTTTCCGAAGGTGCGAGTCCCCATAACAATTCCTCTGTCCATATCTTGTAGTGCACCGGCAACAATTTCTGAAGCAGAGGCTGAGCCTCGATTAACTAAAACAACAACTGGCATTTTGGGAACAAAGGGTTCTTTTGTTGTTACAAAATCGCGATTCCATTGTTGAACTTTTCCTTTTGTTGAAACAATCAACTGTCCCTTTGGCAAAAACAGGTTGCATATTAATATTGCCTCATCTAATAAACCTCCGGGATTACCTCTTAGGTCTAAGATTAGCGATTTAGCACCTTTATTTAGCAAGCTGTCGATTGTGCTTTTAAGTTCGCCAGCGCAATTTTGTGTAAAATTATTAAACTGTACATATCCTATATTGTTGTCAAAAACAGTGTAGTAAGGAATAGGATTTATATGGATATGTTCTCTAACCACGATAAACTCAATGGGTTTTGATTCTCCGTAACGTTCTACCAAAACTTTCATTGAAGTGCCAGGTGTACCTTTTAGCTTTTCCGAGATAGCTTCAATGTTTTGGTTTTCGGTATCGAAATCGTCAATTTTCAGCAAAATATCGCCAGCGCGAAGACCTGCTTTTTGACCAGCTAAACCTTCGTAAGGGTCGGCTATTACAGCTCTTTTCCCCGATTTACGAATTAATGCACCAATCCCTCCGTAATTGCCTGTAGTCATAAACCGTAGATCCTCAATCTTAGATTCTGGGATATAGTTTGTATATGGGTCAAGGGTTTCCAACATTTTGTCAATGCCGTCTTTAATCAGTTTTCCGTGGTCAATTTCATCAACATAGAACTGGTCTAATTCTTTAACTACTGTATAAAATATATCTAAGTTTTTTACAACTTCAAAACTGTTATCGACTGCTCCTGTTAATAATACTGCAAGCCCCACGCTTGCAACAGCGATAATTACTCTTAATTTTTTAGATATTCGGTTAGTATGTTTGAAAATATTCATGAAATTATACTTTAATTGTTTTATGATAAGGCTGTTTTATAGTGCATTACAGAGCCATTTGTTTTAAGTTCTAATGGGATTGTGTTACACGTAATTTTCGCCAAAGTTTTTTTTAATGTCGTTAATAATTTTTTGTAAATTCTGTTCTTCGCTTTTTTTGCATATTAGCAGACAGTTATCTGATTCTGCAACAATAAAATCCGTAAGTCCTTGAATAACAACAATTTTATCAGGAGGTAAGTCAAAAATAGAGTTTTCGGTATTGTAAGTAAGTATATTTGGGTTTACTCCTGCGTTTTGGTTTTCGTTTTTGGGAACGTGTTCATAAAGCGAACCCCATGTCCCGAGGTCTGACCATCCAAAGTCGTCTGCAACTACAAATACGTTTTGTGCTTTTTCCATTATCCCGTAGTCGATAGATATGTTCTTGCATATTGCATAAACCCGTTCAATCTGTTTAGTCTCTTTATTGGTGTTGTAATACTTTGAAATATCTCCGAATAGTGTTGAAACATCAGGCAGAAAAGTTGCAAACGCTTTGCTTATTGTTTTCAGATTCCAAATAAAAATACCGGAATTCCATAAAAAATCTCCACTGTCGATAAAAACTTTTGCAAGCTCGAGATTGGGTTTTTCGGTAAACGTTTTTACTTTGTGTATAGATTCAAATCCTTCAACTTCTTTGTCAAATTGTATGTAGCCGTATCCGGTGTCGGGTCGTGTGGGTTTAAGTCCTATTGTTACTAAATTGTTGTTATTGGCAGTAAAGTCTAATCCTTTGTTTATTACTGTTCTAAATTTGTCTTCGTTCAATATTACGTGATCCGAAGGGGCTACAATTATATTTGCATTTGGATTTTTGCATCTTATTTTTTCGTTTGCATAAGCTATACACGGTGCAGTATTGCGACGTGCAGGCTCAAACAACAACTGTTCTTTCGATACAAAAGGTAGCTGTTCGAGTGTTATTTGCTCATATTTTGAATTTGTGACGACGAAAATATTTTCTTTTGGACAAAAATATTCGTATCGTTCAAAAGTTTGTTGTATAAGTGTTTTTCCTGTTTTTAAGATATCTAAAAATTGTTTAGGTTTTTCAGAACGACTTATGGGCCAAAAACGGCTCCCGATGCCGCCTGCCATTATTATACAGAAGTTGTTGGGGTTTTTCATGTTTTATTGTTTTTCTGTGAAGTGATACTATCTTAAAACGCTCAAAGATAGAAAATAATATAATTGCAACCACGAAAATGTGATAATCAAAATTTTAACGTTAATCCTAAATCCCTAAAATTTTGTAGAGACGGAGTATGCTCCGTCTCTACTTTCTCCCCCATCTAAAAGTTTTATTTGATATTCCAATTAAGTCAATAATCCTATCTACAACAGTCATTGATAGTTGCTCTATTGTTTTGGGGTTGGAGTAGAACGAAGGTGTTGCCGGACATATTACTCCACCTGCAGAAATTATTCGTTCCATATTTTTAATATGTATAAGATTATAAGGAGTTTCGCGTGGCACTAAAATGAGTTTGCGTTGTTCTTTCAGAATAACATCAGCTGCACGTGATATTAAACAGTCGGATATTCCGTTGGCTATTCTCGCCACCATGCCCATTGACGAGGGACAGATTATCATAGCGTAATATTGGGAGCTTCCCGAAGCGAATGGTGCGTAGAAATTGTTATTTGCAAACAACTCTATTTTTCCTTCTGTAGCGGGTATAGCTGTTTGTAGCTCTGATTCCCATATTTTTATCGCATTTTCAGTAAAAACCAATGCAATTTCTTCGACTTCGTTAGAGCTTGATAACTTGTCAATTAGAAGTTTGGCATATAGCATTCCGCTGGCTCCGCTACAAGCTAAAACTATTTTTTTTAGATTGTTTGTGCGCATTGTTTTTATGCAAAATTTTAAAACAAAGATAGATAAAAATCAATAAATATTTTTGACCTTGCATTTAATCCCATTCGTCAAACTCGTTAGTTTGTTAGCCAAAATGGAATTATTTTTGTACAACTTTATGGTTTATTAAACGTATCATTACTGACAATATTTAGCAATATATCGCAAAATAGAAGTGTTTGATTATCAATTGCTAATATTGTAAAATCGAAAAAATATTAATGTATATATGAAACTGGTTTTTTCTGGTATTTCATTGATGTGGCTTGGTGTAGTGACATTTTTATCTTTAATGAATCCTACCTATAATGAAGTATCACATTTCTCCAACAGCGATAAAATAGTTCATTTCTTGATGTATGGTATTATGGCTACTTTTTTTCTTTCCCGCTTGCAGTTAGAGAAAAGTATTTCACAATCAGTTATTTTTTTAATTGCGATTGTGGCTACAATTGTTTTTGGAGGACTAATGGAGTTGGCACAAGAGTTTTTAACTACCACATGTCATGCAAGTTTTGGGGATTTTATAGCAAATGTCATTGGTGCGATGGTTGCCGCTATGGTTTATAAACGCTGGTTATGGAAGGCGTTTGGGCAAAATATTGCAATTACAGTTGCGAAACAATAAATGATATATCAAACAATCCTACAGATAGTTGAGTTATCAGAGGGCTTCATCTCTGTGTAATCAAATTGTGTAATTAGATTTATTCCGGGAGTTTTGCCAATTTCAAAACTGCCAAATTTCTTATCAACATTTAATGCTCTGGCACCGTTTAGTGTTCCCCATTTAAGTAGTTGTTCAAATGAAAGATTTGTCTTTTTGAGCAAAAACAGTATTTCATTAAATACAGACAAATCAGTATTTGAAGCCAGACTATCTGTCCCTATACAAATTGGTACTTTATCACTCCATTGGCTGTAGTCTGGTATAAGGCTATTAATAAACATGTTTGAACGAGGGCAGGTTACGGCAAATAGAGATATTTTGTTTTTTTTGGCAATGTTAAGCGCTATATCCCAATCCTTTGCTGTGGTATGAGTATTATGTACTGTTAATACTTGGCTGTTTTTAATGTCTTGTAACATTAGTTGAAACGGGTGTTCAGTGATGTTTTCAATATCACTAGTGCCCAGTGAATTAAATATAGATTTTAGTGATTCCTTATTATCACTCAAACTTTCCTGTTCTACGCTGTTCTCTAAAATGTGGATACTGAGAAGTTGATTATTCTCGGTTGTGCAAATTTTTTGTAAAAGGCTTTTGCTCAACGAGTAGGGTGCATGTGGCGTTATAGTAGCGGCTAAATTTCTTTGCCTGTAAGCATCGCAAATTGACACACCTTTTTTGTAAATATCTGTCGATCTTTGTTTTACAAGTCCAAATAGTTCCACAAAAGTATGATAATAGATTTTACTCGAAGCTTTTATCTCTAACGTATCAAGAGTATTGCTAATATCGCTCACAGCTACAATGCCTTGGTTGTACATCAGTTTGTCGTATTGTTCGACATATTCGGTAATTTCAGATATTTCGGTTTTAGGTCGTGTCAAAATCGATTGCAGGAAGTTGCGCATGCCAGCCCCTTGTTTGAAAAAGTTTTTAAGGTGTGATAACTCTAAATGTGTGTGCGCATTTACAAATCCGGGGACAATTACACCGTTGTAATATTCGCATTCTTGTTCCTCGATCATTTCTCCGCCGTTATCTTTTATTTTGACAATAGTATTGTTGTCGTCTAAATATAAGATGCCGTATTTTATTGGTGGTAAGACAATTGGATAAATATATGTGGCGGCTATTTTTCTCATTTCTCATTTTTATAAATAAACTTAACATCTTTTGCCCCTGTTTGTGATTGATTATCAATAAGTTTTTTAATAGCACCAAAGTGTAGTCCACATTCAAAGCACTTGTCGTTATATGGATTACGTTCTGTTCCACAAGCAGGGCAGACGTTTGGATTTTTAAGCCACTCCAATTGTTCTTTTGTTGCTTTTTCAGGTAAAAACTTTAAACTTTCGGGTATAACTGAATCAACAATTTTATATATGCGTTTGTCGTATATTATTTTAATTGCGATAAGTACAAGCGTAACAAAAAATAGTAGCATTATCCATATTCCAAATGGTAAAAGCCTGAAAAGCAGCGCAATAATTACTACACTTATAAATGCATAACTAAACAGGTTGGACATTTTAGTCTTGTAACCTATTCCGTTTTCAGCAATAAACAGGCTGATATTCAGTTGATTGTCTCTTATTGTGGCGTGAGTGTTGTTTTCTTCACTTTCAATATCAAAACCTTTGCTTTTGCACAGCTTTTTTATACTGCATAGCTCAGGCGCGGTGTTTGTTTGTATAAACCCACTAATTGTCATATTGAGGATAATTCTACTATGCTCAGATCTAAATTACTTTTTGTTAATAAAATATCTTCTTAGTTCCATTTCGGTATATGGTTCTGGTATAGAGTCGGGGGAGCTGTTTATTTCGCGCTTTATAAGTCCTACATTTGGAGCGTATGATTCGCGATATATCCACGAATTTTCATTCTCTTGCCCGATGTATTCTACAACCACTATAACGGAATCGAACACGGTTTGACCGCTCGTGCCTACACTCTGTGACAAAGTGATTGACGCAGATGTTTCTACTACCTTTCTAAAAATCTCTAGTCCTTCCCAGTGATTAACTACCCATGCTGCGCCGGGCGTTGTTTTTAGTAAGGTTTTGATTGGCACAAGCGTGCTATTTTGTGTGATACTATACTTAAAAACGTATTCGTTGTTAATGCGAGGAACATAAACATAGTCTGATTGTGCCATATTTCCTAACTCTTTGTAATACAGGTGTTTGTGGTATCCAGGGTCAACTTTTACTGTTGTGCCATTTGAATAAACCCAATAGCTTTCTGGATACGCAGGAAAATATTTCTCAGGAAAAATAAATGGATAATTGGTTTCTTCACAACCAAACGCAAACAAAAGTACTATTCCGATAAATATTATCTTCTTCATTGCAGTTATGATTTTTTAGGAGTCTTTTTTTTAATCAGGAAACCCTTGTTTTTATAATAAATGTATATCAGTAATCCTATTCCGAACAAAGCAAATGGAAGACTTAACCACTGTCCAATGTTCAAGACCATACCGGCTTCATGTGCAACTTGGTCTTCTTTGATAAACTCTACGAAAAATCTCATAGTAAACAGCAATGTCAGAAACAGCCCAAAAAGCACACCGTTGTGCAATTGTTTGTGCTTTGAAACGAATAGTTTGTACAGTAAAAAGAAGATTAATAGTGCGGCTAATCCTTCATAAATCTGCGTTGGGTGTTTTGGAACTGTTTCTCCTGCCCTGACAAAAATAAATCCCCATGGCAATGTGGTTTCAATTCCGTATATTTCGCTGTTGAAAAGATTGCCCATTCTGATTAACAATCCACCTAAAGCCACAACCACCACAACACGGTCGAGAATATTTATCATAGGTATTTTGTATTTTCTTGAAAAGAGATACAAAGCCGTCAAGATACCGATCGCTCCGCCATGACTCGATAATCCGCCGTGCCATATTTTCAGTATTTCAGAGGGGTTGCTAAGATAGTATTCGGGTTCGTAAAAGAAGCAGTGTCCAAGGCGTGCCCCGATAACTGTACCTATAAAAAAATACATCGCCAAAGAATCTAATACTTTGATACTCAATCCGTCTATTTTAATAAAACGTTTCAGAATGAGATATCCGAAAAAGAAGGTGGCGGCAAACAAAAGTCCGTACCAACGTAAAGAGAATGAGCCTATTGTAAATATCTCGGGATTAACATCCCATACAATATAACCTATCATACTTTGTGTGATTTTTATTTTATTACCCTAATCTTCATTTTAATATCTTCGACGGGTCTGTCGGCTTGTCCTGTCTGTTGTGCTGCTATTGAGTCTATTACGTTAAGTCCTTCGACAACCTCGCCGAAAACTGTGTAAGCACCGTCTAAGTGTGGAGTTCCTCCAATTTGCGAATAGATTTGGATTTGCTCATCGCTATATTTAAATGGCTTATACTCAGGCGATTTTTCCATCATTTCAACTATTGGATTAATAATTTCGTTAATTGAATCGTACTGTTGGGTTTCTTGAAACGACCTTAGTTTTGCTTCAATTTCCGGGTTTTCTGCAATATATTTACCAACCAATTGTTGCATTTGTGGCTGATTTATCCGCATTTCCATTGATTTTAACTGTTGAGGAGTTACGGTAGTTCCCTGTACAATGTAGAATTGGCTTCCAGAGCTTCTTTTTTCTGGATTAACGTTATCGCCTTGTCGTGCAGCTGCGAGAGCTCCTTTCTTGTGAAACAGATGAGGAACAAATTCTGCTTCAACAGTGTAATCAGGTCCACCACTGCCCAATTGCTCGCCCGGTTTGGCATTTCTTGAATTGGGGTCGCCACCTTGTATCATAAAATTTTTAATAACACGGTGGAAAATCAAATCATCGTAATATTTTTCTGAAACGAGTTTGATAAAATTGTCCCGATGCTTGGGTGTTTCGTCGTACAATTCTATTACGATATTGCCAAATTGTGTTTCAATTTCTACTTTGCTACGTTTATGTGCTGTTTGGCATTGCACAGAAATACACATAATTAGTAATGTGCCTATTGTTAATATTCTCATTTTTGTATAGTTTTATGTTTTTTGAAGAAGATTCTTACGGTCGATAAAGATATAAATTATAATAATTAAACGGTGCACCAAAATTAGCTAAAAAAATATTATGTAACTTTGAATGCCGTAATTATGCCATTTACAAGGAAATGAAGCAACACACTCTAAATAAATACGAACGCCTAAAAAGCAGAAAAGCTATTGAATGTTTATTGTCCGATGCTCAAACGTTTAGTCTTTTCCCTGTTAAAGTTTTATTTAAAGTTTTTTCTGGAGACGACACTGAGCCTCTGAAAGTATGCGTAAGTGTGTCGAAACGTAAGTTTAAACGTGCTGTAGATAGAAACAGACTTAAACGTCAGATGCTCGAAAGCTGGAGAGTCAACAAACTTGAGCTTAGACAAAAGCTCGGTGAAAAGAATTTACGAATGGATGTAATGCTTATCTATATCTCGAAAGAGAAAGAAAAGTTTGCTAAGATTAATGAAAAAATAGAGGCATCTTTAAAACGGTTGATTACACAAG
>DAOSIN010000013.1:0-13914 GCA_035366675.1 Salinivirgaceae bacterium
TGTCAAAAGCTCCAATAAAGAGCTTCATCCTGAATTGAAAAAAAGCAAATTTTAAGTAAATTATGTTTTAAGTGCAGTTCTTTGTAACTTTGCACTCTCTTTGTATAAGTATAGTGACAGTTTGTCATCAATTTGATTAAACATGCAATTCGATTTATCTCACAAATTATTTGAAATTGTAAAAAACGTATCCGCTCAGCAAAACGTTGAAATATACGTTGTTGGGGGATATGTTCGTGATTTAATTTTGAAGCACGAAAACAAAGACATTGATTTTGTTGTTGTTGGTAATGGGGTTGACGTAGCTGTCGAGGTTGCCAAGGCTATAAGTCCGAACATAGAGGTAACGCAATATAAAAATTACGGCACAGCCATGTTTCGTTATGGCGATATTGATGTGGAATTTGTCGGTGCCCGAAAAGAGTCATATAATCGTAATAGCCGTAATCCAATAGTAGAAAGTGGCACACTTGCCGATGACCAAAACAGACGCGATTTTACAATTAACGCAATGGCTATTAGTATGAATGCTAATAACTTTGGAGAGTTAATTGACCCTTTTGATGGTGTTGGAGATTTGGAAAGAAAAATCATTAGAACACCGCTTGACCCCAATATTACCTTTAATGACGACCCCTTGCGAATGCTTCGTGCAGTAAGGTTTTCGACCCAATTGCGGTTTATGATAGAGGAGAAATCGCTTGAAGCAATTAAAAAAAATGCAGAGAGACTAAACATACTCTCTAAAGAGCGAATTAGCGACGAGTTAAACAAAATTATAATGGCAGACCGTCCCTCTGTGGGGTTCAAAATACTGTCGTTATCGGGGTTGCTAATACATATTTTACCAGAGTTAGAAAAGCTGCGTGGCGTAGAATCCAAAAATGGAAAAAAACATAAGGATAATTTTTATCACACCTTAGAAGTTCTCGATAACATTGCCCGCACGTCCGATAATCTCTGGTTGAGGTGGGCTGCCTTATTGCACGATATTGCCAAACCGAATACAAAAAGATTTGACAATAACCTTGGGTGGACTTTTTATGGACACGAACATGTTGGAGCACAGTTAGTTTCGACAATATTTAAACGCCTGAAGCTACCAACAACACAAAAAATGAAATATGTTCAAAAGATGGTAGCTTTACATATGCGTCCTATTGTTTTAGCGCAGGAAACTGTGACAGATTCAGCTGTTAGGCGATTGCTTTTCGAAGCTGGCGATGATATTGACGACTTGATGTTGCTTTGCGACGCAGATGTTACATCTAAAAATCCCGAAAAAATATCAAAGTATCTCGAAAATTACAGATTAGTAAGGCGCAAGTTAGTTGAGATTGAAGAGAAAGATAAAATAAGAAATTTTCAACCCCCAGTGTCAGGCGAAATGATTATGGAAGCATTTTCTCTTCCTCCATGTAAAACTGTTGGCGATATTAAAGATGCCATTAAAGATGCCATTATCGAAGGCAAAATAGAGAACACTTACGAAGCTGCGTGGGAGTTTGCTATTCAAAAGGCTGCTGAGATTGGACTTAAACCTCAGGAATAGTAAGTGGTTGTTGGAGGGAATAAACTGACTGCTTAAAAAATGTTATTTTACATTTTTTATTGATTCAACTAATCCATCGGGTTTTTCACAGCTAATTATGTAGTTCGTTTTCCGAGTAATTCGAACCATTTCGCTTCTATCTTTCACGTAACTATAAGAGTTATCCATTGTAGAACCAATAAATCCAAATACTCCCATAGTTCCGTAGGTCATTGTTAGACTAGAATTCGGAACACTTTCAACTGAAGTTATTTCATTTAAGTTAACTGTTTTTTGTCCGAAATTTTTCTTAATGATTAACTAATCTGCATTCAGTATGATACATTTTAGTGAGTTTGCATAAAAATAGAGTACAGCCAGTATAATCGCAATAATAGTTGTGAGCGGTGGCAATAATCGTTTATCATTTAGTGTGAATAGCAGCCATACTATTATCAAAATCAAGACGATTACAAATTCAATTGTAATTGTTTTAACTAGTGTGAGCTTTTACTTCTAAAGATTGTCATTGTGTTTTTGTTGAAATAATTTCTTGTGCAATTTCTTTCAAAAGTCCGCTCCAATTGCCTCGCCTTGAAAATCCAATAACTGGAATTTTGTTTTTTTGACCACTAAAAATTTTCTTTTTGTCTGTATCCTTTTTTAAAACAAAATCATCATAAGCAGACTTTCCTATACAAACAATTGTTTTTGGTTGAACTAAATCAATCAGTTCATCTGTAAGTCTTATAAAAAATCTTCTAACGTCCCAATTATTTGGTTTTTTGTTATCGCTCCTCCATTTAAATTCATCTTTTACTGCAATAGTGTTCAGTATTTTATATAAATCGCCAATATTCGTTGTCGCAATCGGATATAAGTTTGAATACATAATCTTTTGACCAAAAGTTTCATACCAAAATGGTAATGAATTATTGTCGTATTTATTTGCTTTATCTGGATATTTCAAATTTGCAATTTCATATAACAAATCTATCATTCTTTGTGGGAATGCATTATTTACCATCTTATCTCTCTGGTACCATTCATACCCTTTAACCCATTTATTGTTTGCCTTTTTACAACGTGCATTCCCAGATTCGTACCAATTCAATTCTTTCAAAGAGGTTTCGTCTTTTCCAATCATTCGCAAAGGTGTTCTTATTGTTTCTGACTTTCCTATATTTAAAATTTTATAAGCACCGTCGCCTGGATTAACTCCTAAAAAAAATATTTCAGGTTTATAAATTATCGGACTTTGAAGCGTAATAATTCCTTTGTAAATCCCCTTAAACTCTTTACTGTTTTTATTTGTTTCTAAAAAATCAACAATCGGCTTAATTTTACTTTCAATTTCAGTGTATTTCCTTTTAAGTATTTCTTTATTCATGGTTATTGTTTTTATCTGCTATAACATTCAATTTACAAAAATTAGCATTGTACTTAAAAATAAACATTAATGATTTAACCCCACAGAATCAAGCACTTTGCCAATCAAGTTTTTAACAGTCTCCTCACTTTTCGCTTCGGCATATATTCTAATTATTGGCTCTGTGTTCGATTTTCGTAGATGTACCCAACCATCTTTAAAGTCAATTTTAACGCCATCAACGGTGTTAATATTCTCATTTCTAAAATTATGGGCTGCAGTTTTTAAAATATTATCAACGTCTGTCTCGGGGTTTAGATCAACTTTCGTCTTCTCCATAAAATATACGGGTAATTCCCTTTTTATTTGACTAACAGTTTTGCCCGATTTTGAAAGGTGCGACAGAAACAGAGCTATTCCCACTAAGGCATCGCGCCCGTAGTGTAGCGGTGGATAAATAATTCCGCCGTTGCCCTCGCCACCGATTACTGCATTGGTTTTCTTCATCATCTCTACCACATTAACTTCTCCAACTGCCGCAGCTGTATATTTTTGTCCATATTTTGCTGTAATGTCGCTCAATGCCCGCGATGATGAGAGATTTGAAACGGTATTGCCCGGTGTATGTTGTAAAACATAATCGGCAATTGCAACCAATGTGTACTCTTCGCCAAACATCACGCCGTGCTCGTCTATAAAAGCCAAGCGATCAACATCAGGGTCAACCACAATGCCCATATCGGCTTTTTTTGCTTTGACAGTTGCTAAAGTTTCGCCTAAATGCTTTTCCAAAGGCTCGGGGTTGTGTGCAAAAATTCCATTTGGCTCGCCATTCAGCACAACACACTCAACGCCAAGCTGTTCTAACAATGGCGGAATAGCAATGGAGCCGACACTGTTTATTGCATCTAAAACAACTTTATATTTTTTTGATTTTATCGACTCAATATCAACAAGTGGCAGCTTTAAAATAGAGTCAATATGATGTTGTGTAAAATCAAAGACCGTGTATTTTCCTAATTTATCGTAAGTTGCATATTCAAAGTCGGAGTTTTCAATTAGTCTCAAAAGATGATTTCCCTCCGCACCACTTATAAATTCGCCTTTTGAGTTCAGAAGTTTCAGTGCGTTCCACTGAGCAGGATTGTGCGATGCCGTAATAATTATGCCTCCCTGCGCTTTGAAGTGTGTTACAGCTATTTCCACGGTGGGAGTGGTTGCGAGTCCCAAGTCAACTATATCAACACCACAAGCCATTAGTGTGTTGGAGACTAACTGTGAAACTATTGGACCAGAGACTCTTGCATCGCGTCCGATGACCACTTTTCTTGTTTGAGTTTGGTGCGGTTCTTGCTCCGATAACCATCGCGAATAAGCTGAACTAAAATTAACTATTTCTATGGGGGTTAGCGCGTTACTCGGTTTTCCGCCTATGGTTCCCCGAATTCCTGAAATTGATACAATTAATGCCATTGTTTTGATTATTTTTGTAGCCGCAATTTACGAAAAATAGTTTGTCTAAACGACATAGAAAAAATATATAACATATGAGGTACCAAAAAGACGACCGTTCGGGTCAAAGAAGAAGATCATCGAATAAGAGAGGTCAAGGCAAAGGCTCTGAGGAGAGAAAAAGAGGTTACAGTAGTAAACAACAGTTTGATTTTGATGATCCTGACTTTTGGGATAATATCGAAAAAGAGTTGGATTTTGAAGAGAGTGGCGATTTCAGTAAACCTGATAGACGAGACTTCGGTTCAGAGAGAAGAAGGGATAAAAAAAGAGACTTTTCTGACCAAAAATCAGATAAGTACGACTCTAAAAGGAAAAGAACAGATGGCGGGTCTGAGAAAAACGTAGCAAAAGATAGACGCTCTGATGAATTTAGACGGGACAACAAAGACAAACGATTTGATAGGCGTGAGAAGCATAATAAATGGGAAAGATATTCGGAAGACCCTGATAATGAACGATATAGCAAGTTTGAAACACACAGAAACAGAGGATACAAGGACAGAAGATTTGAAAGAGAGGATAGGAGAGAGGGTAGTCCCAAATTTACAAGGCGTAGAGATGAGGGTTATGATGAAAAAAGAAAATATGAAAAGAGAGACGGTTACGAAAAGCCACGCAGATACTCTGATAGAGAAAAATCCTCTGATTACAAATCAGATAGAGACAGGCGAAGTGGCAGAGATGACAAAAGAGGTTACTCAAAGCCTGATTTTAATGATGAAAAGCCGTTCCAAGGCAAAGAGAAAGAGATAAGACTAAACAGATTTATTTCCAATGCGGGAGTCTGCTCGAGACGCGATGCCGATGACTTAATCCTAAATGGAGAAATTAAAGTTAATGGTGTAGTTGTAACTGAGCTTGGATTTAAAGTTAACCTTAGTGATAAAGTTGAATACCGCGGTAAAGTGCTTGATCCTCAGAAGAAAGTATATCTGCTACTTAACAAACCAAAAGACACCCTGACAACTTTTGATGACCCTGAAGGGCGCAGAACGGTTTATGATATTATAAAAGGTGCAACTAAAGAGCGAATTTATTCGGTAGGTCGTCTTGACAGGAATACCACTGGATTGCTGCTGTTTACAAATAATGGCGATATGGCAACGGCGTTAACGCATCCCTCAAGTAATATCAAGAAGCTGTACCATGTAGTTCTAAATAAAGATGTTACGCTCGAAGACTTTGAGAAACTCAGAAACGGAATTGAGCTTGAAGATGGATTTATTGTCGCTGACGATATCAGCTACGCTAATGATACGACCAACGAAATAGGTATAGAAATTCACAGCGGTAGAAACAGAATTGTTAGGCGAATGTTCGAGAGCCTCGGCTATGAAGTTGTAAAACTTGATAGAGTAGCTTTCGCAGGTCTTACAAAGAAAAACTTGCCACGCGGTGAGTGGAGAATGTTGACACCCAACGAAGTAACACACCTACTAATGTTGATAGGAAATAAGAAATAGAAACTACCGATTTCAATTAACAATTAGCAATGCACAATGAACAATGATAGGCGCAAGGCAAGGTACAAGGAGCAAGTGTAAGCCTTTCGGCTTTTTGGTGGGCGGTGTCTCATAAGAGCCCAACTGCTGCGTTACTTCGATATTCGGGCTCAGTCAAGTACTTCATGTACGCTCCTTCGCCCTCAATCTCAGTGCCTTGCATTTGGACACTTCTGAGTCACCTTGCCACTTTTTGTTAGACGTTACTTTTGAGACAGCCTCTATACTTGCACCTTTCTCCTTGCACCTTTTACCTTTTATACTATATTTGCGGATTGAAAATAGACATAAAATTATAGTGATATGGATAATATTAAACCAGCAGAGATTGTCAGAGATATTACCTTAATGGGAGCACAGAAAGCCAAACTTCCAATTAAGGACATACTTATTCGTGGATTTTTAGCCGGAGCTTTTTTAAGTTACGCAACTACACTTGCTTTTACAGTTGCAACGCAATCCGGATTGAGCTATGTAGGAGCAATGGTTTTCCCCGTAGGATTTATTATGATTGTCTTGCTTGGTTTAGAACTTGTTACGGGAAATTTTGCAATCGTTCCAATGGCTGTTATGGACAAACAGATAACCATGCGAGGGCTTTGGCACAATTGGTTTTGGGGCTTTACAGCTAACTTATTAGGTGCACTATTTTTTGGAACCTTGTTTGTGCTTTATAGTACCAAATTAGGAACAACTTATAATTTTGAGACCGCAGAAAGACTCATTGCAGTAGCTACTGATAAAACGTTGGCCTACAAACAGCAAGGAGCAGGCGGAATGGTTGTAGTAATAATAAAAGCAATACTTTGTAACTGGATGGTAACCTTGGGCATTGTAATGGGAGCCACTTCAAACTCTACAGTAAGTAAAATTTTTGCAATTTGGATTCCGATATTTACTTTCTTCGCAATTGGGTTAGAGCACAGCGTAGTTAATATGTTTGTTATCCCAACAGCTATGATGGCTAATGCACCTATAACTATGTACGACTGGTGGATATGGAACCAAATACCTGTAACCTTGGGTAATATAGTAGGGGGATTTGTCTTTACAGGTCTCTTTTTACACCTAACCTACAAAAATAGATAGTTAAAGAGTTAAAAGTTATCCGTGTTTCTCAAAAAAAAAGAAATATTGTCAAACTTTGGTATATCCGAAGGATATTTTTTATATATTTGTTAATGAAAAAGTTGCAATTGGCAGTTGAAGCTAACCAGTGTTAACTTTTCAGACAAACCTTATTAATGTTTAACTAAATGAATAACAGTATGTAAATAAGATTGAAATTTAAAATATAAAATATAGCGTTTAGCCGAATTCTCTCATCGAAATCTAGCAAATTTCCAAAACTGAACGAGGGTACCAAGCGAAACGCCACGCTAAGGCGTGGTCGTTGCTTTACTTGTTCAGTGGGTCATGCTAGAACCTCGATGAAAGTAAGCATAAGACCACGTTTTTTTTGTGTATAAACCAATAGCTAAAAAATAAAGAAATAAACTATAATCAATTAATAAGCAATAATTTATAAATATTAAAATTTTTAATTTAAACTAATATGGTTCAGCGAAAGCCAACGGGCTAACCACCCAGCGTGACAACAAAAAATTTATTAATCTAATCAAAAAGTGGAGTCCAGAAACCTCTTAAAAAAAACGGGGCGGAACTGAAAAGCCATACGAGTAGGAAATTTAAAACAAACAAATATGAAAGTTTTAAGATTATTTTTAGCAAGCCTATTGTTATTAGGCGTAACAACATTAAGTGGTTGTAAAAAAGAAGATCCAGAGCCAACAAAAACTACTGGAGCATTAGTTGTGAAAGTTAAATTAGAAGGTTCAACTGGTTATTTACAGGGAGTTTTAGTAGGAATTGCTACGTCAAAAGCAAACCTTGACAATTCAGTTTATCTCAGCGAGAAAGAAACAGATGCAAATGGTTCTGCTAATTTTGGAGAACTTGCCCCTGGTAATTATTATTATGATTGTTACCACGAAATAGGAAGTGATGAGTATTATGGGGAAGGACAAGTGCAAATTGTTGCAAATCAAGATTTAGAATTAACTTTAATCCTAGTTGCTGGAACAAAATAATTAAAAATCAGCATTTTGCTCAAGCAACTACTTATTAATTAAGTAAAGAAACAATAATAGCCCATAAAACATTAAATCGCGTTATGGGCTATTAAAAGAGGAGTCCAGATATCTCTAAATAAACGGGGCGAAAGCGAAAAGCCTTATGAGTAGCACAATAAAATAAATAATAAAAATATGAAAGCATATAAATTTTCAATATTTGCAATATTTATAACAGCATTAATTTCATTTTCAAGCTGTTCATATCGTTTAGTCGATTTTACAATAATAAGTTCAAAAAACCACTCTTTAAATATTGACCTTAGCCAAGGAAAACAGGTTGAAGGTTCTAGTAAAGGTTTTTTGGGACTTGGAGCAACGATTAAAGATGCTATGGATAAAGCATTACAAAGTGCAGGATCAGAGTATGATTTACTTGTAAATGGTGTTGTAAGAGTACAAGATTACTTCTTTGTATCGGGGTATAAAGTAACAGGGACAGCCGTTAGTTCTGCAAAATTAAAAGCAATGTTAGGAGAAAAAGGTTTTGAAGAGTGGTGTAAAGCAAATAATATATTTGACCCCGATCAAGCAGTAGTAATGAAATAATACCGATTGGACAGCTACTATAGTCCAAACTTCACTATCGTTTGTTTGAACTATGTATCTGTAGCATTGGTATAACAAACACCTTCAAGGGCGGAGAATTAAACCTTCGCCCTTTCTTAAATCTTCTTAATATCTATTATATAACTAAATTGCAATGGCTTGATTATTAATACATTTTGGCTTTTAGCTTTTAGCCGTTGGCCGTTGGCTTTGCGCATTATTAGCGGGGCGTGTTTTGGGTGTAGAGACGGAGCATGCTCCGTCTCTACGTTAAAAACGTTACCCGCGCGAACCGCATACTTGGGCTAAAGCCCAAAAATACGTGTGTCAACATAATCCCCGACTTGAAAGTCGGGGCTATTGATACAACAATTGCCCCCTCTAATAGCCAAAGGCTAATAGCTAACAGCCAATAGCTAAGGGGTTCACTTCGGCAAGCTCAGTGCGAGCCGTCTTCCGACTTCTTGAAGCGCAGCGAAATCCCGAAGAGCAAAGCGGTTTCGGGACGACTTCGGTCTTCTGACTTAGTTATCTTTTTTGAGGTTCGATTGCAAATCGTGAAAAACTTAATGGTTAAAATATTAACAATGAACCACTTTCCACTTTTAACTTTCCTACTCTAAATAAGTGTATCCGTATAGTCCCGACCGATAATTCGACAAAAACTCTTTCCCCTCTTCGGTAGTTATTTTGCCAGCCTTTACCGATGATGTAACCCAAGTCTCAACGGTTCTTACCATTTTTTTAGGGTTATATTGCACATACTCAAGCACTTCGGCAACTGTCTCTCCATCAATAACTTGGTCGATTGTATATCCTTTCTTATCCACAGAAATATGCACTGCATTTGTGTCGCCAAACAGATTGTGCAGGTCGCCCAGAATTTCCTGATATGCTCCGACTAAGAAGACACCTATATAATACGACTCTTTTTTGGGAGTGTGTATTGGAAGATAGTATGAATAGTTACGTGTTGAAATAAAGTTTTCAATCTTTCCATCCGAGTCGCAAGTAATATCTTGAATAGTTGCCGAGCGATTGGGCTTTTCGTCATGTTGCTGTAAAGGGATGATAGGGAAAACTTGGTCTATCGCCCAAGAGTCAGGCAGAGATTGAAAAAGCGAGAAGTTACAGAAGAACTTGTCCGAAAGGAACTTAGGAAGTTGTCTCAACTCATCGGGTACGTGCTTCATAACTTGTGTCATCGAGTATATCTCACTTGCGATTGTCCAGAAAAGGCGTTCAACCTGTGCTCTCGTTCTCAAATCTAAAAAACCGAGGCTAAAGCGGTCTAAAGCCTCTTCGCGAATTTGTTGAGCATCGTGCCAGCTCTCGAACATTCGAGGTTGATTTAAGTTGTCCCAAATAGAGTAAAGTTCTCTAACAAGCTCATGGTCAGTCTCTGCAGCCTCCTCGTCGTTATCCCATTTCGGGAGGCTTGTGGCTTCCAAAACCTCAAATACCAAAATAGAGTGGTGTGCTGTCAAAGAGCGTCCCGATTCGGTTATAAGGTTAGGGTGGGGGAGCTCGTTTTTGTCGGCAGCATCGGCAAATGTTGATATAGCGTCATTTACGTACTCCTGTATAGTGTAGTTTACGCTGCTGCCACTGTCCGATGAGCGTGTCCCATCGTAATCAACTCCTAAACCTCCTCCGATATCGACAAATTCAAGGTTAAACCCTAATTTTGAGATTTGTACAAAAAATTGTGCCGCTTCTCTCAATGCTGTTTTTATGCGCCGTATTTTTGTAATTTGGCTACCTAAGTGAAAATGCACTAACTTCAGGCAGTCGCGCATTTTGTATCTTTCTAAAATATCTAAAGCATCTAAAATTTCGCTCGATGTTAACCCAAATTTGCTAACGTCGCCACCGCTATCTTCCCATTTACCGCTACCTGAGCTTGCAAGTTTAATTCTAATTCCCAAGTTTGGCTTAACTTTCAATCGTCTGGCTATTGTTGCGATAAGTTTAAGTTCGTTAAGTTTTTCGACAACCAAAAAAATTCTGCGACCCATTTTTTGTGCTAACAGTGCCAACTCAATATAGTCTTCATCTTTGTAGCCGTTGCAGATAATCAGGGAATCGCTGTCGGTATTAATTGCAATTACAGCGTGCAGTTCTGGTTTTGAGCCAGCCTCCAATCCGATATTAAATTTCTTTCCGTGTGTAACAATTTCTTCCACAACGGGTTGCATTTGATTGACCTTTATCGGATATATAATAAAAGTATCTGCTTTGTAGTTATACTCTTTCTTAGCTTCTTGAAAACAGCTTGCCATTTGCTCAATACGCATATCCAATATATCGGGGAACCTGATGAGCATGGGAGTTGAAAGGTCTCGCAATTGAAGTTCGTCAACTAACTCCTTAAGGTCGACCGGATGGTCACCTTTTCTTGGAGTAACAACAACATTTCCTTTTTCGTTTATCGAAAAATATGGCGAGCCCCAACCTTCAATGTTGTACAACTCCATTGAGTCTTCAATTCTCCATTTTCTCATCTTCTATTCAGTTTTAAATTGGTTAAGTATTAAGATTTTGTTAGTCATGTATTTGTAGCAAAAATAGCTCCATATTTTAAAATAAACTCATTTTAAATAACAATTATTTAGTTTTGCTTGTTAAACCTCTCTAAAATACTTTCGTCCTCAATCTCTTTTGAAAGTGATTCGATAGTGCTATAAGGTACTTCGAAAAGGTCGAGAACAAGCAAACCGTCTAAAGCGTCATTAAATTTTGGATCGATATTGAAACCTATAATTTTTGCGTTAAGTTTTAGATATTTTTTCAGCAAAATAGGCATCTTGTTTTTATCTGGCTCAATATCACTTATATATTTGTCTATCAAAGTCATATCATCTTTTGCTTTTTCAAGAATGATATTCGTGTCGAACTTCATATTTGGTTTAAAACGTGTTCGTGGTGTGATATATTTAGCCATACTTTCATCGTAATAGTACTCTTTTAGAAAGCTGGTAATCAAATCTTTACTAAATTTTGAAAATTGATTACTAATACTTACAGGTCCTATCAAATATCTATATTCGGGGTGTTTCAGTAGGAAGTATAAAATCCCTTTCCATAGCAGGAATAGTGGTAAAGGTTTACGCTGATACTTTTCGACAATAAACGAACGACCCAATTCCAAACTTTGCTCCATTATTGGCAACATCTCTGAGTCGATTTTGAAAAGTGCGCTCAGATAAAAACCATTAATACCGTAAAGCTGCGTTATATCCTTACCTCGACCAACACGGTATGCACCAACGATATTAGAATCTTTTTCGTCCCAAATAAATAGGTGATAGTAATATAAATCATACTCATCAATGTCGATGCTTGAGTTGGTTCCCTCTCCAACTGCTCTGAAAGTAATTTCACGTAAACGTCCAATCTCTTTTAAGACGTTTGGAATAAGGCTACTGGGTGTGCAAAAAATAGTCATATCTCCACTTTGGAAAAGGGTATAATGTTTTCTAACTTGCTCAACTTCAGCCACCTGTACTTCCATAGGAATGGGATCAACAATCTGCTCTGGAGTTTTTGATCTACCTAAGCGTGGGACAAAGAATTTCTTTACATCTATTTTGTTGTCCAATGCGTAAGTTCTTGCACGTAAATATCGTCCGTACTTTTCGTTATCAACAAACTCTTCGGTCTCTTTTGGTAAAATAGGGCTTCCTATTCTTATTTGAATATTGCTGTTTCGCTTTGAAATTAAATCTCCTGCAGAGCCTAATATTGGAGACATTGACCCAATAAGATGAAATAGATTTCCGCTTGAGCCGCTGATATGAATTGGAATAACAGGAAGATTGACGCTTCTGATAAATTTTAAATACTCCTCGCGCCAACGTCTATCTGTAATACCTCTGGTGTCGATACTGTAAGTGCTTACTCCTCCTGCTGGGAATATACACAGAGGATGCCCTTTACTTAGGTGCGAAAGAGCATGCCTTATTTGTCCAATTGAGCTGATAAAAGGATTGGCATTTTTCCCAGTTTTAAATTGGATCAGGTAATCTTTTACAATAGATACTTTGTTAATTAAATCGGTAGCAAAAATTTTTATATCGGGGCGTTTTTTTGCCAATGTGTTTATCAATAGAAGCGCATCGATACCTCCAAAGGGGTGATTGCAAACAACAATAAAACTTCCCGATTCGGGAATATTATCAAGCTCTTTTTCAGTGATTACGATATTTAGCCCTAATTCATTTAAAGTATCTTTAATAAGCTTTTCACTATCGTGGTGCTCAACATTTTCATTAGGGTGGATATCAATTATAAATCGAAATATTCTTTTCAGTAAAGTTCTTGCCATTGTTCTTGATTAAATTAAAGTGTTTAACAATTTGATTAACAAAATTAGCTAATTGTTTCGTTGTCAGCTTGCTCAAGATCGTCTTGTAAATCAGTCTGTTCGAGATTGTTTTGTAAGTCTGTTTTTAAATCAAACAAAGCCTCCATCTGCTCCTCTAAGTTTATAAAATTAAGAACAGTATCTTCACGTTCAGTAATGGTGTTATCGGTACAAATTACAGTCCTTGATTTGAATTTGTTTAAAATAACCGTATCGTGTGTTGCCATGATTACTGTAGTACCTTCGTTCTTCAAATTTGTGAGTAAGTTCATAATATTCTCAGATGTATCAGTATCAAGGTTCCCCGTGGGTTCGTCAGCAAGTATAAGATCAGGATTATTAAGGATAGCTCTTGCTATTACTACGCTTTGTTGCTCGCCTCCAGACAGCTCATGAGGCATTTTGTACCCTTTAAAACTCAGTCCTACGCGTTCAAGAACCTCATTAATACGTTTATCGATAAGCTTCTTTTTTGTCCAGCCAGTTGCTTTTAGCACAAATGAAAGATTATCATATACCGTTCTGTCTGTAAGTAGTTGAAAATCTTGAAAAACGAAACCCATTTTTCTTCTCAAAAATGGAATCTCTTTTCTTTTTATTTTGTCGATTCTATAGCCGCAAACTGTTCCTGTACCTGATTTTAATGGGATTTCGCCATACAAAGCCTTAAGTAATGTCGATTTACCGGAACCTGTTTTGCCGATTATATACAAAAGTTCGCCTTTTTTTACCGTTAAATTGACATTCCGTAAAACCGAGTACTCTTTGTGAGAGATGTCAACACTGTTTAATTCGCAAATTATATCCATTTATTCTCTTTTTTGACAAATATATCAATAAAACAAACCTTTACAAATCATTTTGCCTGTTTATTTTTTTTGGATAACAAGTACTGTTTTTTTAAGCAAATTTAGATAATGTTTGTTATATTTGAGCGTTTTATACAAAGC
>DAOSIN010000014.1:0-13858 GCA_035366675.1 Salinivirgaceae bacterium
CTTGATTGATAATTATTACGTACACAAGGGAATAATGGGACACAACTGGGATAGTGTTTTATACCATACAATTCCCGATTTTCTAAATTGTTCTGACAGCATTGAGTACAACAAGGCTATTTTAAAACTCACAGCTCTATTAAACGACACCCACGTATTTACGACATCTGAAACAATCGACAGTGTTATATTTGGTGGTAATATTCCCCCTTTCACGCTTTATAGGTTTAATGACCGTTTTTATGTCGATGGCATATACCTAAAAGATTTCAATATTTTGCAAATTGGCGACGAAGTAGTAACTGTTAATGACATAGAAATTAAGCATTTATACGATAGCATTGCGCTGTTTAAGGGGCTTTCCGTTAAACGTAAAAACAAAAAAGTTGGCTGGTTAGTTTACAGTACACCTAAAGACTCTATCTCAATAGGATATATCAGGAATGACAGTGCAAACAAAGTTAATGTTGTATGTAAAAGTTATCGGAAAATAACGTCGGAAAAGAGACAAGATAAAACCGAAAAAGCAAAAGATTACAGAATTGAAAAACTTGTAAATGGTGTCTCTTATTTTCATATCCAATACCTCACCAAAAGAAACATATCCAAAATAATTGATGACATTGGCAAAAATGACACGGTAGTATTTGATTTAAGAGGATATCCCGAGTATGGTGTCTCTTTACGACTTATTGATTTTTTTATTTCTAAGAGGAGTCGTTTTGCAACGATAACATATCCCGATATTAAGAACCCTGGCATTATACGCACTAACAAAGGGGAAAAAGCATGGAAATTCAGTAACTCTTTTGAGGGATTATTGATAATATTAGTAGATGAAAACACCATGAGCGAAGCAGAATATTTAACAATGGCATTGCAAAAAGCCAAGAACGCTATAACTGTTGGTAGTACAACCGTTGGTGCCGATGGCAATGTAATTTTCTATACTTTCCCCGGTAATGTACAGACTTGTTTTACAGGCATAGGAATTTTTTACCCCGACATGACTCCAACCCAACGAGTAGGTATAAAAATTGACCACTACGTTGAACCCACGCTCGATGATATTATTAAAAGAAGAGACCCTGTTCTTGAGTTTGTGATAGACACACTTCTAGCAATTAGCAATGTGCAATGCGGTGCACTGAGCAGAGCCGAAGTGTGCAATTAACAATTATAACACGAATGACACGAATTTAATGTGTGTGTAGCGATTGTTTGGGGATTGTGGTAATTGTGTAGACGGTGTCTCATAAGTGCCCAACTGCTGCGTTACTTCGATATTCGGGCTCAGTCACGTACTTCATGTACGCTCCTTCGCCCTCAATCTCAGTGCCTTGCATTTGGACACTTCTGAGACACCTTATCACTTTTTTTGTAAAATGAGACTTTTGAGACAGCCTCAACCCACGTTAATATCGTTACCGCTACATTAAATCAGTATTATCTTTGTTCTATTTGTTCCAAAAAAATCACAACTCATCGTCCATGATTTTTCTCTCAATATTATTCAACCTGTGCCATATTTCAGGCAGCTTCTGGGCTAAAATCATTGCGCGGCGTTGAATAGCGTAATCGGTTGCTGGCGAGCCCAATACGGACTGGCCTTTTGTTTTTATATTGTTGGCTATTCCCGATTGTGCCCCAATTTTGGTTTCATCAGCTATCTCGATGTGTCCTGTAAAACCTACTTGTCCACCAACCATACAATTTTTTCCGATTTTGGTTGAACCGCTAATTCCCGTTTGAGCAGCAATTACGGTATTCTCTCCAATTTCAACGTTATGTGCAACTTGTATTAGATTATCTAATTTAACGCCCTCGCAGATAATAGTGTTACCCATTGTAGCGCGGTCGATAGTTACGTTTGCTCCTATCTCAACAAAATCTTCGATAATAACACTGCCTATTTGAGGAACCTTCATAAACTCCTGTTGACTACGAGGCGCAAACCCAAAACCATCGCTACCAACAACTGTTCCTGCGTGTATTATAACGTTACTGCCTATTTTACAGTTTTCGTAAATTTTAACGCCGGGATACAAAATTGTTCCTTTCCCAACCGTAACATTTGGTCCTATAAAAACCTGAGCATGTATCTGCACATCGTCAGCTATCTGAGTATTTTTGCTAATAACAGCAAACGAACCAACATAAACGTTTTTACCGAGTTTTGCGCTCTCATCAATGCTCGTTTGCTTATCGATACCAACCGGACGTGGTTTCGCTTGCTCATACATATTCAAAAGAGTGGCAAACGCCGTATATGCATCTTTTACCCTGATAAGTGTTGCCTTTACAGGTTTTTCGGGAACAAAATCGGCATTTACTATTACTATTGATGCATTGGTTTCGTATATATATTTTATATACTTCGGGTTTGCGAGAAAACTAAGTGTTCCAGGCTTGCCATCCTCTATTTTTGAGACACTGTTTACAGCTACTTGGGCATTGCCGTCCACTTTTCCTTCTAAGGCTTCGGCTATTTGTTCGGCTGTGAATTGCATATTAATATTTTTAAGATAGTGACTATTACGATTTATTGAGCTAAAAGTTATATTACTTGATCAAGTTGTTTTGGATAACAAAAATAAAACTTTAATACGGTTTTCGACATAATTTCGTGATTAAACATGTCGCTTGCGTTTATAATACTCTGAATTTTATCCGATTTGTCTAATATCGATATCTCTTCGTCTAACGGTTGATACGTGTTGTTCGATAAAGTATCAGAGACAACAAGATATTCGGTATCTTCATAACTTATATTCAGCAACTTAGACGTTTTTTGGCGAATATCTTCAATTATATTAGTATCAAATGGCTTGTTGTCAATCTTTACTCTAAATAATCTTCTGTTTATAAGCGAATTACACAAGTAGCTTAAAACGGTATCGCTATGTTTAGCCCAAACTTTTATTGATGATGAAATATCGTCGTCATCGACAGCTGCAAAGCGTTCGAATTGACCGTTTTCGATCGTATCAACATTTGATAGAAAAAAACGTAGGTCAGGAAAAGCAAACAACTCCTCTCCCTGCGCTATCAAGTATTTTGCTCTATGAATTATGTTTCTCAGAATTTGTTCAGCACTAAAAACTGTTTTGTGAAGATAAACTTGCCAATACATCAAACGGCGAGCCACCAAAAACTTCTCGATACTGTAAATTCCCTTTTGGTCAACAACCAATTTATCATCAAAAACGTTAAGCATTTTAATTATTCTGTTGTATGATACCACGCCTTCGCTTACGCCTGTAAAAAAGCTGTCTCTACTAAGATAGTCGAGTCTATCTATATCGATTTGTGACGACACCAATTGATGTAAGAACTTTTTGTGATATCTGTTGGTAAATATCTCAATAGCAGCGCTTAATGTTCCGCCATAATGTTCGTTCAGCTCGGTCATTGCCATAAGCGACAACTCCTCATGGCTCATTTTATTGACCAACATATTTTCAAGAGAATGACTAAAAGGAGCGTGTCCTATATCATGCAAAAGTATAGCTAAAATGGCGCTGTCAGCTTCCTCAGATGTTATGTCCACACCTTTGGCTTCTAACACATCTAATGCAAGTTGCATTAAATGAACACAACCAATAGTGTGTTGAAATCTTGAATGTATCGCTCCGGGATATACGAAGTGAGTTAAGCCTACTTGTCTAATTCGCCGTAATCGCTGAAACCAAGGGTGATTTATTATATCATAAGCTACTCCACCCGGCATTGAGATTAGTCCGTATATGGGGTCGTTTATTATTTTATTCGATGTTGTGTAGAGTGGCATAAACAAGGAACATGACTTATAATACGATAAAATTGATACAAAGGTAGCGTTTATTTGTATAATTATTGAAAAACAAACAAAGGGTCGAAATCTAAACTTCAACCCTTTGCAAAATAAACTTTACACAAACCAGGGAAGATACTCCCTTTTTCTTATTAAACTTGATATTCGCGTTTATAGTTTCTTTTTTACTTCAACTTCTTCAAAAGCCTCAATAAAGTCTCCAACTTTTATATCGTTAAACTTATCGACATTCATACCACATTCAAAACCACTTGTCACCTCTTTTACATCATCTTTGAAACGCTTTAGAGAGCCTAATTCGCCAGTATAAACAACAATTCCGTCTCTAATAACTCTTACATTATTGTTACGCTTAATTTTTCCTTCGCGCACAATACAACCAGCAACTGAACCAACTTTCGAAATTTTAAACACCTCAAGAATTTCGGCAGTTCCAACTATTTGCTCTTTAATCTCGGGAGATAACATGCCTTCAATTGCATCACTAATCTCATTTATAGCGTCATAAATAACCGAATAGAGTCTAATATCTATCTCTTCATTTTCAGCTAATTTCCGCGCAGCTACTGATGGGCGCACTTGGAACCCAATGATTATCGCATTTGAAGCCGCCGCTAACAAAACGTCCGATTCTGAAATTTGTCCAACAGCTTTATGTATAACATTAACTTGAACCTCTTTATTTGTAAGCTTTAACAATGAATCACTTAACGCTTCAATTGAGCCATCAACGTCACCTTTAACAATTAAGTTCAACTCTTTGAAGTTGCCAATTGCAATTCTCCTTCCAATCTCTTCGAGAGTGATATGTTTCTGTGCTCTAAAACTTTGTTCACGTGCAAGATGTTCACGTTTCATAGCTATCTCTTTGGCTTCTCTGTCGGTTTGCATAACGTTGAACCTGTCTCCAGCCTGTGGAGCACCGTTAATACCTAATATCTGTATTGGGGTCGCCGGTCCAGCTGATTCTACATTTTGTCCACGTTCGTTAAACATAGCTTTTACACGTCCGTATGTCGTTCCTGCTAAAACAATATCACCAATTTCTAATGTTCCGTTTTGAACAAGAACAGTTGCAACATATCCACGACCTTTATCTAACTGGCTTTCGATGACCGTTCCTGACGCTCGTCTTTTTGGGTTGGCTTTTAATTCCAACAGGTCTGACTCTACCAACACCTTCTCCAACAACTCTTTAACATTTATTCCTTTTTTAGCCGATATTTCTTGCGATTGATATTTACCACCCCAATCTTCTACAAGAATATTCATACTTGCTAATTCTTGTTTGATTTTTTCAGGATTAGCTGTCTCTTTATCAATTTTATTAATTGCGAAAACTATGGGTACACCTGCTGCTTGTGCGTGGTTAATAGCTTCTCGTGTTTGAGGCATAACGCTATCATCTGCGGCGATTGTGATAATAACGACGTCTGTAACTTGAGCTCCACGAGCACGCATAGCTGTAAAGGCTTCGTGACCTGGGGTATCAAGGAAAGTCATTATTCTCCCGCTTGGCAACTCAACACTGTATGCACCAATATGTTGAGTAATTCCTCCGGCTTCGCCTGCAATTACGTTTGTGTTGCGTATTCTATCAAGCAGTGAGGTTTTACCGTGGTCAACGTGACCCATAACCGTTACGATTGGTGGACGTGTTACTAAATCTTCTTCCAAATCCTCTTCATCATCATGGATTGCTTCAAGAACTTCGGCACTTACAAATTCTATTTCATAACCGAACTCATCGACAACTAAAGCCATTGTTTCAGCATCTAATCTTTGATTTATTGAAACAAACAGCCCCATATTCATACAAGTTGCAATCACCTCGTTTACAGGAACATTCATCATCGTTGAGAGATCGTTAACTGATACGAACTCGGTAACTTTTAGGATGTTTTTTGTTGCTTCTTGTTCTTCAGTATCCTGCAGTTGTCTTTCATGTGCGGCGTCGCGCTTTTCACGACGATATCTGGCGGCTTTTGATTTTGTCTTTGTTGTAAGTCGCGCTAATGTGTCTTTTATTTGTTTTGCAACATCATCTTCGCTAATTTCTGGTTTTGCTGGAGTTCTCTTTCTTGTTGCTTGTTGCGGTCTCCTCTTGCGTTCCCCTCCTGCCTCACGTTGCGTTCTATCTGTTTCTGCAGGTTTTGATTTTATTGCAGTAGCACTTTCCTGAGGTTTATCTACTTCTGTTCTCTCTTTTTTTATACGTTTACGACGTCTTCTCTTCTTCTTAACATCTCCTGATTCTCCAGAACTGGCAGCCGTTTCCCCGGGTCTTCTTTTTTTCTCATCAGGCAAATCAATCCTACCTAACACCTTCGGACCGCTTAATTTCTCGACTCTTGACGGAATAAAAGTTACCTCTTCCTTAGCAGTTGGGGTACTTGTGGTCTCCATCTTTGAATCAGGTGTACTATCTTTTTTTACCTCTTCAGACTTTTTAACAGCGGATTGTGGTTTTTCTGATTTTAGCTTTTCTTTACCCTTTTGAGATTCTTTTTCTACCTCTTTTTTATCTTTTGGTGCTTTTTTATCAAGATCTATTTTACCGACAACCACAGGTTCTTGTGTCTTATCTGGCACAAGCGTAATGTTCTCAGCTTCTTTTTTACCAGATTTAGTTGTAGCTTTTGGTTGCTTTGTCTCTTTTGTTTCACTCTTCGCTTGTGTTTTTGTTTCTGGCTTTTGCTTTTTGGGTTTATCTACCTCAATTTTACCAACAATTTTAATGTTTGGTATTTCCGTTGGTCGCAGATCAACTTCGGATTCTGGTATTGTACTTGTGCTTTCTGATTTCGTAGCTGTAAAATCGGTAATTCTAACTTCGTTATCCTCCTCTGTTATAGTATCACTTACTTGATCAATGGTAACTGTTTGCGGTTTTACAGGATTTAAAATATTTAGTTTTTCAGATTCTTTTTTTAGATTAATATCGGTAGCATATTCTTTGAACAGAATAACATACACATCTTCGTCAATGCGACTATTCGGATTGCCTTCAATGTGTATGCCTTTTTTGTCAAGAAATTGAACAATTGTGCCTATGCCAACGTTAAATTCTTTTGCTACTTCTCTTAGTCGTGTTTTTTTCCCTTCGACCATATTTGCTGTTACCTATTGTTTTTGTTAAAATTAATTTGCAAATATACCACCAAAACTTTGATTTACTCAAATTCTGAGCGTAAAACTCTAAGTATCTCGTCGACTGTCTCTTCTTCGAGATCGGTTCTTGCAATAAGTTCTTCGCGCGTTAATTCCAACACACTTTGGGCTGTATCACATCCTATTGATTTCAGAACGTCAATAACCCAATCGTCAATCTCGTCTTTAAACTCCTCGATTACAATATCATCATCTTCTTCGACATCGTCTCGATATACGTCAAGTTCGTATCCTGTAAGAAGTCCTGCCAACTTTATATTGACACCATTTCGCCCTATTGCCAGAGAGACTTGGTCGGCTGGCAAAAATACTTCTGCGCTTTTGTTTTCTTCGTCAATTTTGATTGAAGTTACCTTTGCAGGAGTTAGTGCTCTGGAAATGAATAAACTCGGATTGGTTGTAAAATTGATAACGTCAATGTTTTCGTTTCTTAATTCCCGTACTATTCCGCGTATTCGTGAACCTTTCATTCCGACACAGGCTCCTACTGGATCTATGCGGTCATTATATGACTCAACAGCAACCTTCGCGCGTTCTCCCGGAATACGTTCTACTTTTTTAATTGTTATTAATCCGTCAAATATTTCGGGGACTTCCATTTCGAATAATCTTTCTAAGAAAACATTTGCTGTCCGCGATAAAACTATATTTGGATTACCATTTTTGTACTCAACCTTTATAACTATCGCTCTAACTGTGTCTGACTTGTGGAAAAAATCGCTTGGAATTTGCTCTGAACGAGGGAGAATTAACTCTGTACCCTCATCATCTAACAGCAATATCTCTTTTTTCCATACCTGATAAACTTCAGCTGTAACTATCTCACCAACACGTTCTTTATATTTATTAAAAACATGTTCCTTTTCTATCTCTAAGATTTTTGATGCCAAATTTTGACGCAGTGCAAGAATTGCACGTCTGCCGAGGCTTTCAAATTTAAACTCGTTTGAAACCTCCTCGCCTATTTCATAATCATCCTCGATTTTTCGTGCTTCACTAAGAGTGATTTGTGTATTTGGATCAGTTAGACTATCATCATCGACGATAGTTCTATTGTGCCATATTTCAAAGTCGCCTCGGTCGGGATTTATAATTATGTCATAATTAGAGTCGTCGCCATACAGTTTTGCTAATGTGTTACGAAATACGTCCTCTATAACTCGCATCATAGTAGTACGATCGATATTTTTTTGCTCTCTGAACTCAGAAAAGGTGTCAGTTAAATCTAAAATTTCCATGGTGTCACTTTATTATTTTAAACATGGCTAAACCACATGTTATTAATTATCAGCTATTTAGCTTGTATGATTTTTTATTTATCCTTTTAAAAACTTATATGTTCCGTGGCCGACTTTATCTCTTCCCACGTCAACTTTATAGGTCTGTTTTGTTCGTTTTCAGCTATTTCTCGCTCCTCTTTTGACATCTTCTTTAAAGCACTTTTGCTGTACTTTGATTTACTTTGCAACACTGTTATCCCATCATCTTCAACCGAATGGAGTGTATCTACAATTTTACCACCATTCTTCAATACGAGTTCTACTTTTTTCCCAATAATTTTTTCGTATTGTTTCTTAATTTTAAACGGTTCTCCAATGCCAGCCGATGTAACTTCAAGCGAGTAATCCTCCAAATCACGATCTAATGCTGCTTCAATTTGTTGAGATATGTATGCACATGTGTCAATTAGTAATCCGTCTGGATGATCTAATCGAACGATTATGTTATTACCTAAAGAGATAATTATTTCTACAATAAATATCTCAGTACCTGCGATACTCTCTTTAACAATGCTATCAATTTGTGCAAACGTTATCATAAACTTAACAAGTTGGGGGGACTCTCGTCCCCCCAAAACATTATCTGTCCCGTTGAAATTTGCTGCAAATATAATTACATTTTATATAAAACACGAATTTTTGTGGTTATTTTTTTGTAATTCATTAATATTATGCAGATAACGATATTAATGTAGGTGACGTTTTTAACGTAGAGACGTCATGTTATGGCGTCTCTACAACACCGTGACATTCAATTAATTAACTGCTAATTGCTAAGCGTGTTACTGTTGTTTTTTCATTATAGGCGACCACAAGGATCGTCACTACTTTACAAACTTTTAACAATTTTTTGTAATTGAACAAATGGTTAATATATTTGCATATTGCGCCAATATGTAGAACGACAAACAAGTCAGACAAATGTTATTTACCGAAAAATATTTAAACTTATTCAATAACCAAATTTATGTTCGCATTGCAACTTCACAAAACGTAAAACCGAAGCTTGCTATAGTGCTTATACATGGTCTTGGCGACCATTCTGGCAGATACTTAGACTGGATGGAGAAATTTGAAGATCTTGGAGTAGTTTGGGTTACTGCAGACTTGCCAGGTCATGGATTATCGAGTGGCAAACGCGGTTGTTTTAAAACTATTGAGTGTCCGTTTAACATTGTTGAACATTTAATCACATTAGCCAAGAATAGATTTACAGATGTGCCAATTGTATTATATGGTCACTCAATGGGAGGAAACGTATGTGCAAATTTTGTAATACAAAAAAGTCCAAAAATTGATGGACTTATATTAACATCGCCATGGTTGGGATTAATTAATAGTCCGCCAAATTGGAAAATACGGTTAGCAAAATCAGTATCGCCATTATTAAATAATATGACATTAAAAATAGGTGTTATGCGAGAACAGCTAACATTTAACGAAAAAGCCCTTGACAACTTCGAGAAAGATACTCTTATTCATGGAAAAATTACACTCGGCACATTTTTAATGATGTGGGACGCTTCATATTATATCCGTAAAAATGCCTCAAGTATTAAAATCCCAACACTATTGTTACATGGAGCTTCTGACACCATTACAAATTGGAGAACAACAATGAGGTTTGGATTAAAATTTAGAGAAAACTCTAAATTCAAATCTTTTGAAGGTATGCTTCATGAACTACACCACGATGCAAATAACAACATGGTTGTCAAAGAGATAACAAAATGGCTTAACAATACATTTATACAAAAATATGGATTCTAAATGGAGAACTATAATAAAGCCCGAGAAGTCGAAACACGATATTGACTACAGTTCTCCCATGTTTTTCATTGGGAGCTGCTTTTCCGACAATATTTCTCAAATTTTGCAGACGAATAAGTTTCAGGTTTTATCTAATCCTTTTGGCGTTCTTTACAATCCATATTCAATACAAACTGCTTTACGCATTATTTTGGGAGAAATAGAAATTGACGACAGAGATTTGGTTTACCATAACGGTTTGTGGCACAGCCTTCTTCATCATACTATATTTTCAAATGCCGATAAAGATAAGTTGCTTTCGAATATTAAAAGCACAATTGAAGAGAGCAAACAGTTTCTTAAACGTTCCGAATATCTATTTATAACTGTCGGTACATCATGGGTTTACCGTTATAAAAAAACAAACAGAATTGTTGCCAATTGTCATAAGATACCCGATAGGGAGTTTATTCGCTTTAGATTAAGCACTTGCGATTTTACCGATGAGTTTGAGATACTTATAAAATCGATTGTTGAGTACAATCCGCAAATTAAAATTGTTTTTACGGTTAGCCCTGTTCGTCACTGGAAAGATGGAGCCGTCGAGAACCACCTAAGCAAGAGCATTTTAACAGTTTCTATTCATCAATTAATTGAGTTCTCAGAACATAATATCAGTTACTTTCCCTCGTATGAGCTTATTACCGATGACTTACGCGACTACAGGTTTTACAGTGAAGATATGCTACACCCTTCAAATCAAGCAGTTAACTACGTTTTTGATTTCTTTAAAGAAACCTATTTTACAACTGAAACAAAAAAAACGCTTAAAACCGTTGAGAACATAGTAAAAGCCTCTCAACACCGACCTTTTAACCCTTCTGATAGTGAATATCATAAATTTTGCGAAGCAAGATTAAAAGATATTCAACAGCTAAACAAACGGTTCCCATTTATGGATTGGAACGCTGAGAAAGCTATCTTTAAAAAACAAAAAGGGGCAGACTAAAACCATCCACCCTTTTCCTGTTTTATTGTTGTTAGTACCTATTCCACTATAGTCATCTCATCAACCAAATGTTTTGCTCCTGCAAATTTGTCGATAATAAACAAAACGTAACGGATATCAACCGAGATTGTTCTTTGCAAATCGGGTTCAAAAGCTATATCGCCACTCATTGCTTCCCAGTTGCCGTCGAATGCACAGCCAATAAGCTCGCCGTTGGCGTTCATAACAGGGCTTCCTGAGTTTCCGCCAGTAATATCGGTATTTGCAAGGAATCCAACAGGCATTTTTCCGTTTTTGTCGGCATATCTGCCAAAATCTTTAGTTTCGTAAAGCTCTTTTAGTTTCGGTAATACCGTAAATTCGCGATCGTTTGGATTCTCTTTCTCCATAACACCCTCCATATACGAGATAAAATCGTAATATACGGCATCGCGAGCCTTGTAACCACTTACAGTTCCGTAAGTTACACGCATTGTGCTGTTTGCATCTGGAGCGAATGTCTTTTCAGGCATCATCTTCATCAAACCCTCAACAAAAAGACGATTACCGCGGGCTAATGACTCTCTGTTTTCTCTGATAGCATTAATCAAAAAGCGATATTGCGCAAGTATTTGTGTTCCGCCTATACACGCCGCGTCTTTGTCAAAATCTTTCGGTTTTGCAGTTTCAATAAACTTCATTAATTTGTCTTTATTGAAAATAACTGATTTTGACAGTTCCTTAGAGATATAATTATCTACATTTCCTTTATATTTTTTTGTTATGTTTTTAATGAAATCGGGCTGATATTCAACATCTAAATCTCTAATACATATCTCAATCATTGCTTTTGCAACTTTTAGATCTAATGAAGGTTCGTAATCTTCATAAACTTTTTCGTATGTCTCTTTCAACTCTTTACGAGTTTTAGCAATTAACTCAGTGCTATCAGGATTATTCTCAAGAACTCTTTTCAATGATTGAAGTCTTAAACTCATTGGAAATCCTTCAGTTCCCATTAGAAGAGTCTCTAATAAAACAGTTAAGTTTTTTCTATACGGTTCATTTGCTATAATTGCATTTTTGATTAAATCTAAAGCCTCACTATATTTTGCGTTATCAGGATTTGATTCTACCCATTGTGTAAAATCGGCTTCAATTTTCTCTTTTTTGCCTTTAACATCAAGATTTTTTAAACCTCTGTTTTGTCCGATAGAGTATTTCCAATAGTTTGATGAGCCAGCATATTTCGATGAATATTTAATTCTAACTTCATCGCTTGCATCCATAGCTTCTGCCCATATATCCTGCTTAATTCCACGGATATCTGCTCTAATTGCGTTAGAGTTTTCCATAAGATTTTTAACTCCCCACGACGTTAAATAACGGTCGGTGCTACCTGGATATCCCATTATCATTGCATAATCGCCCTCTTGAATACCTTTTATTGAAACTTTCAAATGACTTTTGGGTTTATATGGCACATTATCTTCAGAATACTCAGCAGGTCGGTTGTCTTTGTTCGCATATACTCTATAAAGCGCAAAATCTCCTGTATGGCGGGGCCACTCCCAGTTGTCAGTGTCAGCACCAAATTTTCCTATTGATTCAGGTGGAGCACCAACAAGACGGATATCTTGATAGTCTTCATAAATAAACAACATAAATTGATTGCCATGCAATAACGAGCCCACATTGGCACGATAATCCGGTGTTTCATTTTTCACTTCCTCAATAATCGTTTTCGAAATGCTGTCGATAATTGAAGATCTTTCAGATTCTGGCATTTCATCGTTTACGTTTGCTAAAATTCGCTCCGTAACATCTTCGGCACGAATTAAAAACGAAACAGTTTTTCCTTCATTAGGCAACTCTTGTTCCCGTGTCATCGCCCAAAATCCATCAGTCAAATAGTCGTGCTCGACACTGCTGTGGCTTTGAATATCATCATAAGCACAGTGGTGATTTGTTAACAATAGTCCTTCGTCTGAAATCAACTCAGCCGTACAACTACCATAGTTGAGGGCAACAATAGCATCTTTCAAACATGCATTGTTAATAGAATATACATCCTCTGCGGTTAGTTTAAACCCCATTTCTGTCATGTGACCAATATTTAGCTTGTTAACCAAAACTGGCAACCACATGCCTTCATCGGCTCTCAAAATAGAACTGCTGGCAATCAAGAAAAAACCAACAATTAATGATAGTGTTTTTTTAATCATAATATAAATGTTTAAGATTCAATTAGCAATGCTCGCACTGAGCAAAGCCGAAGTGAACAATTATTTCTAATTTCTAACTTTATTTTCATGGATACAAAAATAACTATTTGCTAACATTTTTCAATAATAAACCTATTTTATTAACTAATTCTTGCCAATAAACTTGCAAAATGTGGTTGTGAAATATTAGATTTTAAACAAACAAATACTATTTTTGCGGGATAAAATTTTTTAAAGTTATGCAAATAGAATTAGTATTACTAATTGTTGCAGTCCTGTTTTTCGTAAGTATCTTGTCAGGAAGAATAAGCTCTAAACTTGGTATTCCTGCTCTACTTCTATTTTTGTCCGTCGGTATGATATTTGGCAAAGATGGAGTAGGAATACAATTTGAAAACATTCAAGCTGCTCAAGCAATAGGTACTGTAGCACTCTCAATAATTCTTTTTTCCGGTGGTTTAGATACAAAGTTCGAAGAGATACGTCCCATAGTAAAACAAGGCGTTGTACTAGCTACGGTAGGCGTACTAGTGATGGCTCTTTTCAGTGGTATTTTATCATGGTGGGTCTTAAATAAAACACTACCAACTGTGACAATATCTTTAACAACAGCACTTTTACTTGCATCAAC
>DAOSIN010000015.1:0-13693 GCA_035366675.1 Salinivirgaceae bacterium
AAATGGATCGGTGATAAATGGCTTAATCATATTAACGTTACAATTGTAGTAACGTGATAGATATATAATCCACGCTAACGATTCCTTATACTTTTTGTCATGGTCAACAGGCACAACTAACTCTTTGTAATAGTCGTGTCGTGGAGGCTTGTTGGTTACAACAAAAGGTATATTAGATTCGGTTACGATGGAATTAAACATTGAATTTTTGTATCTTTTCCCAACAAGAGGATACCTATACGGCAAAACTACAAGGTTTGCATTAGCCGATTTTATTTCATTTACGACTGATTTTCTTGAATCTCCACGTTTTATCACCGCAATGGCTTTCAATTTAGTTGTTTCTTCAATTTCTCTAACTTTGGCTTCCATTTTTTCCCTTAGGGCTGTCTCTTCATCAGCAGAGATTTTCTTTGAACCAAAAAGTCCTCCCTTTGTATTGATAGTTTTCAGAAGCACAATTCCATTGTCCATTACACGTGCTAACTGGATTGCGTGAGCTAGCGAGTACTCCGAACTTTCCGTAAAGTCCCAAGGTACAACTACATATTTCTTTTCTGTATCCATGTCTATTTGTTTGTCTAAAATTCTATAACGAATTATTCCGCTAAGTTACGAATATTTTCTAATTGTTTATGCTTATTTACATCACGTAATTTTTTTGCTGATTGTGTAAAATATTGATGTTTTGAAATAAAATCAATTTGCACGTTATTCCACTTTTGAATATTGTTTTCAATAGCCTCATTTTCAACAAGTTCCTTAAATAGCGTATTTGAAACCGGTACAAAATCGACTCGACCTAAATAATCTAAATCAGCGTCACAAATAATTTCTTCAAGTTTGTTTTTTGGTTCAGGTGGCATTCTTGTTGCAAATATTAAATCACAAATTTTTGTTATTTGTTCATTTGAATAGTTATAACGCGGAAGTATCTCTTTTGTTCTTTGAATTCCCAATAATTCATGATCTTTATATCCGCGGGTGTATCCTATATCATGAAACAGTGCTGCTGTTTTTAGTAATAATAACTCCTCCTCGGTAACCTCTTCGCGTCGTGCTATTATTTCAACTTGATTGACAACATCTATTGTATGTTTAACATTGTGGTAATATAGATTTTTAGGTAGTTCACGTTCCAGAATGTCTAAAATTTCTTCTTCTAGATCGTCGAAACGAATAAAGGCTAATTTTACTTGAAAATCGTGGTTTGGAACTAATCCTTTTCCTTTAACTGACAAGTGCGGGCGAAATCCTTCAATTACGTACAAATCTGCATCACCCTGATATTTGACAGGAAGTTTTCCATAATATTGGCAAACGAAATAGTCTCGAACTAATTCATAAGTACTACCTGAAATGTTAACCCTATTTAATTCTCCTGTTGCTTCAACTCTGCTGGCAATATTAACAGTCTCTCCCCAAACATCATATTTCAGATCTTTTTCACTCTCGAACTGTGCAAACACATGACCAGTATGTATACCCATTCTTAGCCCCCATATTTTCTCCTCTTCCTCAGGGTACTTGCTTTTTAAATGTATCATATATTGTTGCATTTCAAAAGCAGCTAATACAACTTCAATTGGATTGGTCCTATTTTTCTTGGGAATCCCACCAGCACAAACATATGTGTCGCCAATGGTTTTTATCTTTTTGATATTTAAGTTTTTAACCGTTTCATCGAAATGGTAGTAAAATCTATCCAAATCATCAATTAGTTTTTCAGCCTTATCTTGTTCTGTAAGTTTAGAAAACCCGACCACGTTACTAAACAGTACAGTAACCATTTTATATCTAACCCCCTTATTTTTTTGTCGCTTATCGGACTCATAATAATCTGACTCTTTTTTTGCCAGTGCCATTTCATGTCTTTCCTGTTCCTTTATAAAAGCCTCCGTTTTTTCGTATATAAGAGACTTTAGTTTTTTTCGTTCACGAGCAAAACGGAACCTGACACTAAAATAAATCAAAAATATTAAACTAACTATAAGAGCAATACCCAACATTAAGGATTTACCTGTTAATAATGAGCGTGTTACAATTAAATGTCCTTGGATTTTTTGACCGTCGGGGCTGGTATAGATAATATCATATTTGCCCTTATCTAAGTTTCCCAGATAAAGATTTTTATCATCGTCTATTAGGAATATTGTATTGTCTCCTTTGACTTCGATATTTGCATCATGAGGAACGTGTAATACAAAAGTATTGCTTTGTATCTCAACAATACGATTCAATGAGTCGGGCTCTATCCGTACCGACCTTTGTGAAAACAAACTTAACGTATCACAACAACATGTCAAAAATGCAAATAGAAAAACGATGTGTTTTTTCAAACGTGTTAAGATATTATAATTTATGTAAATCAGTCCCTAAAAATAAGATTTTAACGCAACAAACAGAACAATATTATATTAATTTTGGCTAATAGACTACATTTTTTGACGAAAAAAGATATAATATGGATAAATTTTTTACCGAACAAATGTTTTAATATCTACCAGACAAATATACTTTATTATTTTTTAATTTTGTGAGAAAGCATTCCGCAAGCTGCAGAAATATCTTCACCTCGCGATTTTCTGATTGTAGTAATGATATTATTATCTGACAATTTATCTCTGAAGTATATTATTCTTTCGTTTGATGAAGGTTTGTATGGAAGAAATGGGGTTTCGTGATATCTTATAAGATTAACTCTGCAATATAAGCCTTTCAAAAGTTTCGTTAGCTCTTTGATATGATTGTCGCTGTCATTGATTCCGTCGAACATTATGTATTCAAATGACAGTCGGCGCTGTCCTCGCCAATCGTATTTGCGCAGTGTGTTTATTACTGACCTAATGCTGTTTGATTTCTGCACAGGCATCAGTTCCTCTCGTTCATTTTCAAAGGGAGAGTGCAATGATATTGCTAAATGACAATTACTCTCCTCAAGAAATCGTGTAAGTTTGTTTGTTATTCCAACTGAAGAGACAGTAATACGCCTTGGACTCCATCCAAAGCCCCATTCGTTGGTTAAGACATCGCAAGTCTTTAACACTTCATCTAAATTGTCGAAGGGTTCTCCCATTCCCATAAATACAATATTTGTTAATTGTGAAAATTCCGGGAGTGAATATATTTGGTTAACTATTTCGGCTGCCGAAAGGCTTGAATCAAACCCTTGTTGACCTGTCATACAAAACTTACAACCAAATTTACAACCCACCTGTGATGATATACATAGTGTAGCTCTATCCTCCTCAGGAATGTAAACCGACTCAACTCCCAATCCTTCCGATGTTTTATACAAATATTTTATCGTTCCATCATCAACTGATGTTTGAAACATATCTGGCTGTTTGGCTCCGACAGTAAAATTACTGCTTAATATTTTTCTGTGGTTAGCAGAGATGTTTGTCATTTTATCAAAATCCGAAACACGTTTCTTATAAATCCATTCAACAATTTGTTGAGACGTATATTTAGGCATTTCAAATTTTGTAAGTTCGCTGCGAATTTGTTCAGGGGATAGAGCGAGAAGTGTTGTTTTCTGACTCATATTTTTATTTGCAAAAGTACGAAATATTTGTTTGTAAGCGGTATCTATTTGAACACATGATTTTTTAATTCTAACGATACATTCTAACGTTAGACTAAGTTTACATTAATTATAGCTATATTTGCACGCTGCAAGAGAACTTACACTGTTAGTTTATAACGAAACAGTTAAAGATGTTATTATCAGATAGATATAAATCTATGATCCAAAAAGAAATTAACAGAAAAAAAATCACTCGCACAATAGTATCAATATTCTTGATAATATTCGTATTGACAGGAACAATTTGGTTGCTTAACAAACTTGAAGTCATATCTTTACAGAAAGGTATGATTGAAGCTGTTAGGAAAGTAATATTTGTAGTCTCTGTTGTTTTGGTGGCAAGTTTCGTTAAGCGCATTAACATTATTCAACTGTTTAAATTGTTCGACGAAACTGAAGAGCAAATATTTTACTCAAGGTTATGGCGATGGACTGTTAGCGGTTTTGCAATATTCATAATTCTGTTCTATTTTGGAGTATCGCTCGAAAATATTACTTTGCTAATTGGTATAATGGCAACTGGTTTTGCTTTTGCCGTTCGCGAAGTACTATTGTCTTTTTTTGGTTGGTTAATTCTTTTACGTAGAAAACCATTTAGGATAGGGGATTATATTAAAATAGGAGAAGATGAAGGTAGGGTGGTTTTTATTGGAGTGTTTTATGTGTTGTTGGACAAAACAGCTGAACTAATAGAAGACTATACACGCGTTCCAAATAGATTCTTTTTAGAAAAAAGCATTATTAAGTTAGGAACAGAGAATATTTTTGAACAGTTAGACTTCCCAATAACATCTCCAATAACCGAAAATCCTGCAGATTTAAAAGAGATAGAAAAAGAGCTGTCGGTTATACTTAATAGTGAACACGTACATGTTCACTATGACATTAAAAACGACAAGTTGTTTTTAGTTATAGAATATTTGACAGCATTTGACAGACGAAAAGATGCCAAAACAGAAGTCATTTGTTTAGTAATGAAAAAAATAGAAGATAAATCAAAATTTAATAAATAAGTATTCTTAACACAATACCACTTTGAATTTCAGCTTACATTATTGCATGGCTATTTACAAAAATCAGAGTATTTTTGTGTACAAAAGAGCAAAAAAATATAATTAAAATAATAATGAAATCAATTAAAAAAATTTGCTGTATAGGAGCCGGATATGTTGGAGGTCCTACAATGTCAGTTATTGCACAAAAGTGTCCTGAAATTAAGATAACAGTCGTGGATATTAATGCAAAGCGTATTGCCGACTGGCAAACTGATGAGTTGCCTATTTATGAGCCGGGACTACTCGAAGTAGTTAAGGAGTCGCGAGGAAGAAATCTGTTTTTTAGCACCGACGTAATAAATGGCATTAAGGAAGCCGAAATGATTTTTATAAGCGTTAACACGCCTACAAAAACATATGGCGTTGGTAAAGGTCGTGCAGCTGATCTTAAGTTTGTCGAACTTTGTGCACGTCAAATAGCCGAATACGCTGAAAGCGATAAAATTGTTGTTGAAAAGTCGACAATACCAGTTCGTACTGCAAGTGCAATTAAAACTATTTTAGCGCAAAGCTCGTCAAAAGTTAAATTTCAGGTTTTATCAAACCCGGAATTTTTGGCAGAAGGTACCGCAATAAGAGATTTGCAAAACCCGGACAGAGTTTTGATAGGAGGAGATCAAACTCCAGAAGGATTAGAAGCTATCGAAGCACTTACCTCAATATATGCACGTTGGGTACCACGTGAAAGAATTATACAAACAAACATATGGTCATCAGAATTAAGTAAGTTGACAGCAAATGCCTTTTTGGCACAACGAATCTCCTCAATCAACAGTATTTCAGCACTTTGCGAAGTAACCGATGCCGATGTCGATGAGGTAGCGAAAGCAATTGGCTCCGACAGTCGTATAGGTCCAAAGTTTCTGAAAAGTTCGGTAGGGTTTGGGGGTAGTTGTTTCCAGAAAGACATTTTAAACTTGGTTTATCTATGCGAACACTTTGGATTACCTGAGGTTGCCGCTTACTGGAATCAAGTAATAATTATGAACGATTATCAGAAACGCCGTTTCGCCGATAAAATAATAAAAACATTGTTTAATACGCTATCAGGAAAAAAAATTGCTATGCTTGGCTGGGCATTTAAAAAAGATACAAATGATACCCGTGAGTCAGCAGCCATTCATGTTTCCGACCATTTAATGGAGGAACAGGCAGAAATACACGTTTACGATCCCAAAGTTCCAGGCAAGGTTATGCTAAACGACTTAAACGGCTTAGAAACAAGGTCTGTAGAAGAAAATGAGAGACTATTACATGTTCATAAAGATCCGTATGAAGCATGTAAAAATGCACACGCAATAGCAATAATTACAGAATGGGATGAGTTTAAAACTCTTGATTGGAAACGCATATACGATAATATGTTAAAACCCGCATCTCTTTTTGATGGTCGTAACATATTAAATCATGATGAGTTAAGAAAAATTGGCTTCAACGTATACGCGATTGGAAAGGGCAATATTGAGAAGTAAAAAATAAGATATTTAATTACAAAATTTGTAAAAATCACAGAGGCTGTTAGAAATAGCAGTCTCTGTTTTCGTGTTACACGGCCGATGTCTTAAATACAATGCCATCGGATATCTTTTCAAATGCTTTTATAACCGACATATCGGAAGTGTCGTAAATAGTTAAGCCATGTTCGGCGGCTTCACCAACTTCAATAACCAAAGGTATCTGCGCCAAAAGAGACGTCTTTAATTCCTTTGCTAACACATCTCCCCCACCCTTACCAAAAATATAATATTTTTCTTCGGGATGCGGCTTTGGCGTAAACCACGACATATTTTCAACAACTCCAAAAATTGGCACATTTAAATCTTTGTTCCCAAACATCGATGCGGCTTTACGAGCGTCGTTTAGAGCAACCTCTTGTGGAGTTGTGACCATTACTACTCCGCTAAGTTCAAGTTTTTGCATAATGGTTAATTGAATATCTCCTGTTCCCGGTGGAAAGTCGGCAATCAGATAGTCAAGCTCGCCCCACTGAGTATTTTCAAACAACTGCACAATGGCATTTGCAGCCAATGGTCCTCGCCAAATCAAGCCTTGATCCCTTTTAAGAAAAAAACCTATCGATATAATTTTCATTCCATATTTTTCGATAGGATAAAAAGTCTCTTTACCGTTTAATTGTTCTACCAAGGGCTTCTCGTTTTCGATACCCAATATTTTTGGAATCGAAGGACCATAAATATCAGCATCGACTATGCCTGCTTTGAAACCTTGGCGTGCTAATGTAGCAGCCAAATTGACTGATACTGTTGATTTTCCGACACCTCCTTTGCCCGAAGCTACGGCTATAATATGTTTTACGTCGGGAATTTTAATTTTATTAAAATTGTTCATCTTTTTGTTTTATGATATATTAAAAATAAAAAATGTTATTTATATGTCCACTAATTTGCATGCTGTATTTTATTAAAAATATCTGTTATAATTTTTGAAACTTCTGATTTGGGTCGGTACTCTATTATACTTTTGCAATTCATCATAGCTTCAACCACTTGCTTGTCAAATGGAATTTTCCCTGCAAATAAGATGTTGTTTTCTTTGCAATAGTTTTCAATCTCGAGCGACATCGATGTATTAAGGTCGTACTTATTGATAATTACCCAAGTTTTTAGGTCGAACTTAGAGACTAATTCTACTGTTCGTTTTAAATCGTGTATTCCCGAGAGCGTTGGTTCGGTAACTATAACAACGCGGTCAACACCCGTAATTGATGATATTGTAGCACAGCCAATTCCCGGAGGTCCATCAATAATGTGTATTTTAAATTTTCCTTTGATAATTTCGGTTTTGGCTTTTTCACGTATCATACTTACCAATTTGCCAGAGTTTTCTTCTCCCGGAGCCAATCGTCCATAAACCATTTGCCCATTTCTGAAAGTACCGGCGTACATTCGACTTTTATCGTTATCGAGCATAGTTATTGCATTTTCTGGACATATGCGTGCACAAAGATGACAGCCATCACACAACGTTTCGTTAATAACTACTTTGCTATCTTTGATTGACATGGCATCAAATCGGCAAAAATCGACACAATAACCACAATTCGTGCATTTGTTGTAATCAATTTCGGCTTTTTGACCTGCGATATATATCTGTTCAAAATTAATTTCGGGCGAGAAAATCAGGTACAGGTTGGCTGCATCAACATCGCAATCAGACAAAAAAACTCGTTCAGGAATTGTGGCAAATGCTGCACTCACAAACGATTTCCCTGTCCCCCCTTTACCACTAATTACTGCTATTTCCATATTCATTAATTATTTTATTTACAGTTTTATAAAGAGTATTGCCAAAATTGGTGTTTGTTTTGGCATAAATTTCTCCCTGTGAATATTGTTTTGCTATATCTCTATCGAATGGTATTTCAAGCAATAACGGTATTTTATTTACTTGTAAATAGTTGTGTATGTCTCGGTAATCATCATCAGCGCGATTAATTACAACCCCGAAATGTTTGTTTAAATCTTTTAATATCTCAATTGATTGTTTTAAGTCGCTTAATCCAAATGGTGTAGGCTCAGTGATTAAGATGATGTAATCGGCGTTATCGACCGTATGAATAAACGGGCACGAAGTTCCGGGCGGGGCATCGAAAAGTATAATTCCGCGGTTACCCGACTCTTTAATAGCTCGTTTTATCAGTGGCACAGGAGTATAAACTCCAACTTTAGTGCGCGATTCAATTATTTGTGAATTTTCGCTAATGTCGATAAAGTTAATTTTGCCGAGAGAAACCTCTTTTTCGTTAATAGCCTTAAATTTACATACCTCGAAACATGCTCCACAGCCGTGGCAAAGGTCGTCAATAACGTTAATTACTTTTTGTTCAGATAAGAAGAAAATAGCATTATAGTTACACCACTCGCTGCACTTCCCACAATATTTGCACTTGTCAAGGTCGATAATTGGATTAATCTGTGTTACATTAATTTGTTTGCTTGGCTTTCCGTTGAAAAACAGATTGGAATTAGGCTCTTCTGCATCACAGTCAGTAAGAGTGACTTTATGTCCCTTTTTATCAAGTACATAAAAAAGATTTGTTGAAAAGAATGTTTTGCCTGTCCCTCCCTTTCCACTCGCTATTGCAATTCTCATATTATAAGTAATTATAAGGTTGTTATAGTGTTTCTAACAATGTCTAAAATAAAAAGACAACCCCGAAATTTGTATCCGTATCATAGTATAGTGCAATTTTCGGGGGTAATTTGTCACAGTTTGAAACAATCTTAAGCTGTTATTATCCGCATTGATGACTACCTCCATGCTTGTGGTCGCAGTAATTTGCAGTTAATTGCAATCGGTTGTTAATAAAATCGTTAACTAATTCTTCGGCTGGTTTCAAAGGTGCGCCAATAAAAACATTGATGTTTTGCTGATGAAACAGGTCAATAGCTTTTTGTCCCATTCCTCCACCGATTACATCAGTAACACCGTGTTGGGCAACCCATTTTGGGTATAGTCCTGGTACATGCTCGGGAGGTGTTAACATTTGTGTATTTGTGATTTTGCCGTTGTTTACTTCAACAATTGCGAACTGTTGGCAATGTCCGAAATGGGCGCAAAGCAGCCCGTTTTCCATAGGAAGTGCAATTTTTTTGTTCATATATCTATATTTTATTGGTTTAACCTCATACGAAAACGACACATTCCATAATTTCTTCTTCGCGTGTCGGCTTCCGATTGTTCAGTTTGCTCCATAAATCGAAATCCTCTGTTTCGATTGTTTCCTTGCCAACCACCTCTAAAACGACACTGTCTGCCCATACCACCTCCGCGATAACCACGCCCCATTCCGAAACCTCGTCCCATTCCAAGACCTCGTCCCATTCCAAGACCCCGTCCTATCTGTTCTGTTTGATTAATTTCCATCATAATAATCCCTTTCCGTTTTAAAAATTAATATTTTGGTTTGTCTATATCATTTTTAATGATTTAACATCTCTATTATCTCTCCAATAGTTTTCTCTTGACCTTTAAGTGTTATCATTTGAATTTGAAGATTTTCCAATATGGGTTTTACCTTTATCCCAAAATCACCCGATACCACTTTGCTTACCTTTCGCGATGCAATAAATTGTACCGATGCCGGTCCGGCTCCGTCTGGAGCATCTTTGTTTGGATTTGGAAAATACTCAGTTGATTTGGTTTCAGTATCGTAAATTACGAAATAAGAGCAACGTCCAAAACGTTGGTCAAGCTTTGCTTCTAAACTGTTTCCTGTTGATGTTATTGCTACTTTCATTGTTAATTTAAATATTTATAGGTTTTATTTATAATTCAGTATTGCAGTTGGCACAAACATTTTGCGAACGCAGCTGTCCGCGCCTTTTTGCAATTTTATGTCCACATCTGATACAATAACAATACTCTGTTACCTCTTGAATATCAGATTGGCTATTCTCTTTTAGTGCTTCGATATTTTTCGAGCCACATAGTGCACATTGGGTTATTTCAACGCTTTGGTTTTGATTGTTAAACTGACATTTGCACGATTTGCAGTAATACCAATTACTATCAAAATAAATCTTTCCCCCCTCTATTGATATTGTGCGTCCTTCAACAAAAGCTTTTGCCAATTTTTGACGCACAGACATATAGATTCTTGTAAAAGTTGAGCGAGAAATATTCATCAACTCCGCTGCCTGATGATGGTTTAAGCTATCATAGTCGCAAAGTTTCAAGGCTTCATACTCCTCAACCAGCAAAAGAACTGGTTCGGTTTGGGGTTTTATTTGTCCTCCAAATGGCATAAAACCACTTATCGGTGGCATCTCTATAACTTTTCTCCAATTTCTACGACGTAACCGCATAATAATAAAATTATGAACATATGTTCATGCAAATATAATAAACATATGTTTATTATGCAAATCTTATTCGGTTTTATACTTTTTCTTTTTCATATCTAGAGACACAAAAAGCCAGCTGTTTTATATAAAACAGCTGGCTTTTACTTTCAAAAATATACCGTAAACTATTTCAGTTGTTTCTTAGAAATTCAAAATATTGCCGCTTAATAAAGCAATATTTTTGGAAAACTATTCGATAAGAAATGTTGTTAACAAACTATTTCTTAGTTGTAAAACTGATTGCGGGAGCGTAAACTATTCCAACATTGTTTATAGCATACGCACTTACGTAATATTTAGTAGCGGGTGTTAACTCTGTCAATAGACAGAAAAAATCAGTGTATTCTCCTTCCCCTATAACTTTATTGTCTTTAAGCGTTGGCATGGGATGAGTTGCCCAGCATACTCCAAACTCTGTAGGAGGGCTTACTTTTGTGTCAGTAAATTCGCCGCCTGTAATGGCTGAGTTGGCGGTAATACTGGTTGCTCTTTTAGTTCTTACTGCAAACTTATTTTCTTTGCTACAGCCGTATAAAAGCAGCAGAATCAAAACACTTGAAAGTATTGATAAAAATATGTTTTTCCTCATCTCTATTGTTTTTTAAACTATTATTTTACATGAAACATTATAAATGTTGTTTATGTTTACTGTGTCAAAGTTATTGAAAAATAAATAAAGAATTTATTCAATTATATTTATTGGTTTTAGGACAAATAAAAATTAAGTTGTTTTTATAATCAATAAAATTTAATGATTTATATTTCAACTCAATATCAAAAACAATCACTTCGGCATTATGTTGTTGACAAATATACTTTTTATATTTTTATTTGTTTAACGGTCGTAACAGTTCAAAAATTATTAAATTAAAAATAAATTTGTGTTTTATTTTTAACATTAGTTGTATTTCAAAATGAAAAATAGCGAGTTACATTTTATAAGCCGGTTATCAACTTATACCTTTAAAACTACGTTGATACGTATTTTATTGGTCTCTTTTGTAGGAGCATTCTTTCTGTTTCTTGCTGAAAATGTTACTACTGAAATAGATCTTAATGTGCCGTTATATGTTTACGCTCAAGCTATTGCGATATTTGTCTTTTTAACCGAAGCGAATGTTTTATTTGATAATTTAGCAGAACGTTTTTTTCCAATCCCTTCAAAAATCAAAATAAGAGTATTGATACATTTTTGTTTGAGCTTTGCAATCGGATTTTTTGCATTACTATATTTCGATAACTTTAGTGTTTTCGAAGATATTTTTAAACAAAGAATCGTGTGGCTTATGGTAGTATTAGGGCTTATTTTTGTCTTTTTCCTTGTCATGGTTTCCATAACTATTAGAATTACGGAAAAATGGATTTTTTCACAAAAAGAGATTGACCGACTGAAAGAGGCAAAACTTAAAAGCGACTACAATTCGTTGCAAGATCAATTAAACCCACACTTTTTATTTAATAACTTAAGTGTGTTGAAGTCTATGATAATATACGATCCAAAATCTGCAGTAATTTTTACACAGAACTTTACCGACGTATATCGTTATGTACTTCAAAGCGTGCAAAAAACAACCATAGCCTTGACAGATGAGTTAGAGTTTATTAAAGCATATTTGGCCATCCATAAAGAGCGACTTGGCGATAAGTTGGAAGTTGTATTTGATATTGATCCAGAATCGTTAGATAAACATTTGCCGCCACTATCTCTTCAACTTCTTGTCGAAAATGCGATAAAGCATAATGCTGCCACTCAAAAAAATCCTTTGATGATTGAAGTTACATCCACCAATAATGAAATAACAGTAAGAAACAATATTTTACTAAAAGAGACAACCGACTCAACACGCAAAGGTTTGGCAAATCTTGTTCAGCGTTTCGAAATGCTAACAGAACAAGAGCCAAAGATTGTTTCTGATGATGAATATTTCACAGTATCGTTACCGCTAATTGAACAAAATTAAAATATAGTATAACCATGCATGTGCTAATAATTGAAGACGAAAAACATAATCAACGGCTTTTGCAAGGCATGATTAATTCTCTTAGACCTCAATGGACAATAGTTGAGTCGCTTGAGAGTGTTGCTGACAGTATTGAGTGGCTGCAATCTAACAATGCTGATATTATTTTTATGGACATTCAGTTAGCTGATGGAGTCTGCTTTTCGATTTTTGAAAAGATTGATGTTGCAACACCTGTAATTTTTACCACTGCGTATGACAATTATGCAATTCAAGCATTTAAAGTAAATAGCATCGATTATTTGCTCAAGCCCATAAAAGAGGAAGAGTTGTTGAAATCTATAGAAAAGTTTGAGAAAAATATAGCTTTAATAAGCAAAACCCCAAATTACAAAGAGCTTTACGATATTATTGCAAACAGAGAGAAAAAATATCGTACACGTATTTTAATACACGGAGCCAGAAATTACTTTAAGATTGATGTAAATTCAGTTGCCTACTTCTATAGCCAGAGCAAACTTACATTTGCAAGAATGAAAGACAGATCTGAATATCGGGTTGATATGACCCTTGAATCATTAGAAAAAGAGTTAGATAGCAATGTTTTTTTCCGTACGGGAAGAAATATGTTGGCAAATATCGATTCGATAGTAAGTTTCGAGGACTATTTTGGAGGAAAACTTGTTCTAAAACTCAATCCCCCTTTTGGCGAAACAGTAACTGTCAGCCGCCTTAAAAACAGTGCCTTTAAAAAATGGATTGGGAAATAAACAGATTTCAATTACGAATTACAAGTTACAAATTAAAAATTGATAACTCGTAACTCGTAATTGTTCATTGTACATTGCTAATTGTTAATTGCAGTAAGTCCGCTACGCTTTAAAAAAGCCTCAATAGACGGTTCTTCCCCCTTAAATTTTACGTAGAGTTGCATTGGGTGTTCACTTCCTCCTTTTGAAAGGATATTGTCGCGAAAACGCCTAGCAGTCTCCTTATCGAAAATGCCGTTTTGTTTGAAAAGCGAATAAGCGTCAGCATCTAAAACTTCAGCCCACTTATATCCGTAATATCCTGCTGCATAGCCTCCTGAGAACAGATGACCAAAAGTAGTACTCATACATGCACCCTCAACATCGGGGAACAGTTCAAACTTGCTCATTGCCTTATTGTTAAAACTTTCAACATCTTCGTTTAACGAACTTATTAACAAATACCAAGCCA
>DAOSIN010000016.1:0-3144 GCA_035366675.1 Salinivirgaceae bacterium
AAAACTTATCGGGGTAAATGTTTACGATGCAAATACGTACAAAGGCACTGTAGCCAATAATTACGGATTTTACTCCTTTACAACCGAAGAGAAAACAATAAAACTCACTTTCTCGATGATTGGTTACGCCACCTATCAAGAAACTATAACTCTTGAAAAAAACTTACAAATTGATATCGAGCTAAAACCCTCAATCGAACTTAGCGAGGTTACTGTCGTTGGCAACGTGGTTGAAAGTAACGTTAGAAACACTCAAATGGGCTTGATTGACGTTCCTGTAAAGGTTATATCAAATTTACCAGCACTATTGGGAGAGGTTGATATAATTAAATCTATTCAGCTGCTACCGGGTGTGCAGTCGGGTTCGGAAGGGATGAGTGGAATGTACGTTCGTGGCGGAGGTCCTGACCAAAATCTTATACTTTTAGACGGCGTACCAGTTTATAATGTAAATCACTGGTTTGGTTTTTTCTCTGTGTTCAACTCAGATGCTATTCAAAACGTGAAACTTATAAAAGGTGGATTCCCAACACGTTATGGCACACCACAGTCATCTGTGCATGATATTTCTATGAAAGAGGGTAATAATAAGAAAATAAGAGGAGTAGGAAGCATTGGGTTGATATCGTCAAAACTATCAATCGATGGTCCTATCTGCGAAAAAACAACATTTATCATTTCTGGAAGACGGACTTATCTTGATGTAATTGCATTCCCGTTTGTAAAAATGTATCAGGCTTCAGAGGGTTTAAACAGAATGGTGATAGGATACTTTTTTCACGATTTGAACGCTAAAATAAACCACAAACTTTCAAACAAAAGTCACTTATATTTAAGCACTTACACTGGAAAAGATAAGTTTTATATGAAGATTGAAGATAAATATTTTCAAGAAAATTACAACAGCGAAACTGGTGAAACTACAGCACATGAAATTAAAGTAAAAGAAAAGGGTCAACTTTGGTGGGGAAATATAACTACTGCTCTGCGCTGGAACTACTTGTTTAACGATAAACTTTTCTCCAATACAACAGCTACGTTTAGTCGTTATAAAATGTTCGTAGGAGAAGAGATGGAGTATAACAACGAAAAAGGTATTTTAAATTACTCGTCTGGAATAAACGATTACGGTCTAAAAATCGACTTTGACTACTATCCTACTGTAAATCACAAAATTAAATTTGGTATTGCCGAAACATACCACGTATTTAATCCTGGTGTGTTTATTGAAAAAGGATCAGGAGGCGAAGAATCAGAAGGCGAACAACAAGTCTATAGTTTTAAAACTGGCAACAACCCGCTTTATTCTCATGAAATATCAACATATATCGAAGATGATATCGATTTAAACTACGGTTTCAAGTTGAACGCTGGACTACACTGGTCGGGATACTTTACTCACGGCAAATTTTATAATCGCCTGCAGCCGAGAGTCTCTGCGCTATATTTAATTAACGAAAAGATATCAACGAAAGCTTCGTTCGCCGTTATGCAACAGTATATCAATCTTTTAACAAACTCAACTATTGGACTCCCCACCGATTTATGGGTTCCCGTAACAAAGAACATTGAACCAAATAATTCATATCAATATTCGGTTGGAGCTGTTTATGAGCATAGTCGTGATATTGAAATCAGTACAGAGATTTTTTACAAAACAATGGACAATATAATTGAGTATAAGGAGGGTGCTACGTTCTTTTCTATCAATAACGATTGGCAAGAAAAGGTGGTGCTCGGTAAAGGTTGGTCATACGGTGCCGAAATCCTAATAATGAAAAAATATGGTAACACAACCGGATGGATTGGATACACTTGGTCAAAATCGGAAAGGAAGTTTGACAGACCAGGGGAAGAGATTAGCTACGGAAAAGTGTTTCCTTACAAATACGACAGACGACACGATATAAGCGTCGTTGTAACCCATAAATTCAACGACCGCTTCGATATCGGAGCAACATGGGTTTTCGGAACCGGCAATGCCACAACTCTTGAATATGAACGATATCCATCTGTGGATCAACTTATAACATGGCATGAATATAGTTCAAACGAATCGAACATACCATACTACGAAACACGAAATAACTACCGAATGCCCGCATATCACAGGCTTGACGTTGGTGTAAATTTCCATAAAGAGAAAAAACGTGGTATTAGCACATGGAATATCTCTGTATATAATGTATATAATAGAAAAAATCCATTTTTCATGGATTGGGAAACAGTTGATTATGAGGGGAATAAAAAACTTTATTACTATAGCATATTCCCAATTATACCATCATTTTCATGGAAATTTGAGTTTTAAATAGATTTTATATCAATCAATCATTAACTAAAAAAATATAGAAATATGAAACGAACATTCCAAACTTCTATAAAGGTACAAGATGAAAAAAGCAAGGAATAAGTGTTTTTTAACTTTCTACTTTTAACTTTTAACTGTATTACATGTAAGTTCCATACGACCATAAACTGAAAAAATTATAAACATATGAAACCATATTTAACAATCATAATTGCAATATCAACACTACTTTTATTTGTCCAATGCAAGAAAGAGGTAGAATTTAAAGGTAAAAACATGAAACCCAAAATTGTATTAAATTCTATCATATATACCGATAGCATTATAGAATGTTATGTCCATAAATCAAACGCAGTAGCTTCGGGCATTTTTACAGTACAACCTCTAACGAACGCTACAGTCGTTTTGTCAGAAAATGGTGTTGTTGTTGAGACTATGACCCACGTTTCAAATGGAAAATATTCAAGTAATACAATCGCCTTAGAAGGGAAAATATATAAAATTCATGTTTCGTTAAACAATTACGATGACGCTATTGGAACTTCCCAAATAGTTTATAAACCTGAGTGGATTAAAATTGACTCAATTGGTATTACTCCACCTCATGAGGTATATGGGAGAAATATAACTTTTAGGCTAAAAATTTCTAAGGAGAATGGTTTTACCAGTTACTACAGTATGGAGGTTTATAAAAAGTCAAAAGAGTATATTTATGATATTGATACTGGTGAAATAATAGACTCAATTTATGGATATTTTCCGGTTACAGTTTCTATAGATCTCGCATATGGTATTGAGTTTACAAGGTACTATCTTATTAACAACAGGTATTC
>DAOSIN010000016.1:3154-13673 GCA_035366675.1 Salinivirgaceae bacterium
ACATGAGAATGAAGGTATTATTGAATTTCCAGTTTTTTATTCGTCTGCAGAAGAAGCAAATTATTTATTTGTAATTGAAAAGATATCAGAAGATCTGTTTATGTACGAGCATTCACTTTATATGTTAGATGACTATTATGATTTTCCTTTGTTTAGCCAACCCATTCAAACATATATGAATATTGAAGGGGGATTGGGATTTATCGGCACATCGGTTATTATACCCGTATATTATTACCATCAACAATAGACTTTTTGCGGATACAGCACCACAATTTTTAATTAATTCATAATTTTCTGACTTATATTTAGAATAAATAATTAACTTTGTATAAATACATATATTCAATTATCTAACTATGTAACTAGATAATAAAGTGTTTTTAACATTTCAAAAGTTAAGCTGAGTTTATTCAAATTTTTATTAACCACTAAACAAAAATAAAAAATGAAGAATAAAAGAATAATCGTTATTGGTGGCTCAGCTGCAGGTCCGAAAGCAGCTTCGAGAGCCAGACGTCTCGATGAAGATGTCGAAATAGTTATGATACAAAAATCTGCAGATTTATCTATGGCATCATGTGGATACCCCTACTATGTTGGCGGATTTTTTGACGACAGGGATCAGTTATTATGTTCACCTGCAGGTGTAGTCAGAGATCCAAACTTTTTTCTAAATGGTAAAAACATTATAGCAAAAGTTAACACAGAGGTTACCTCTATTGACAAAAAAGCAAAAAAGGTTGAATTTAAAAACCTAATATCAGGAGAGAAAGGTAGCTTAGAGTACGACAAATTGGTTATTGCAACCGGAGCCGTTCCTCGTAAGCCACCAATCTCCGGAATTGATCTTGAAGGAATTACGACACTATTATCAATGCCTGATGCTGATTACCTACGAAAAGTCAGAGACGAGGGAAAAATAAAAAAGGCTGTTGTTATCGGTGGCGGACTTATAGGTATAGAAACTGTTGAAGCACTGCATCTTGCAGGAATCGAGGTTACATTAATTGAACTTCTGCCACAGTTGTTGACATTTTTAGACTTGCATTTAGCGCAATTGGTTGAACGCTACGTAAGAACAAAAGCTAATGTAATTCTTCAAAACGGAGTTTCAGCATTTTTAGGCGAAAACGGTAAACTTAAAGCCGTTAAACTTAACGATGGCACTGAATTACCATGCGATTTAGCTGTTTTAGCTATTGGTGTTATGCCAAATTCAAAATTGGCACGTGATGCGGGTTTGAACGTAAGCCAAACAGGTGGAATCGTTGTCGATGAGTATATGCAGACGTCAGACCCTGATATATACGCCATTGGCGACTGCGTTGAAATACCAAATTTAATTACAAAAAACAGAGTTCATGCTCCATTTGGTGACTTGGCTAATCTTCAGGGACGGGTTGTTGGCGATAATTTGATTAAAGGCAACGTTACAAAATTTAATGGCACTATTCAAACAGGAGTATGTAAGATTTTTGACTATGCAGCGGGTACGACAGGATTATCGGAGCAAAATGCCAAGAAAAATGGAATTACAAATATCGAAACCGTAATAAGCGCAAGCCTTGATAAACCCGGATTTATGAATGGTAATCTTTTGATTACTAAACTGATAGTTGACAAATCGACCGAAAGAATTTTGGGTGCCCAAGTAGTTGGTCCGGGCGATGTTAGCAAGCAACTTGCAATATGGGCAATGGCAATTCAAGGAAAGCTTACGGTTAACGATATGGCTAATGCCGATTTGCCATACGCTCCTCCATTCTCACTTGCCATAGATCATAGTATTGCTACCGCTCACGTTATGCAAAACAAACTCAGAGGATTATTCAAAACTATAACGGCACAGGAAGTAAAAGAAAAACTAAAAAATAATGATGGCAAAACAGTTTATTTAGATGTTAGAAATCCTGAAGAGTTCGAACAAATGCGTATTGGCGTAGGCGAACGCCTTATACCACTTGGTCAGTTAAGAAAGAGAATAAATGAACTGCCCGAAGACAAAAACACCGAAATTATAACATGGTGTAAAATTTCACTCCGCGGTTACGAGGCTTCTCTGATACTAAAAGCAAGCGGGTATACTAACGTCAAAGTAATGGAGGGTGGAATTGTTTCTTGGCCCTTCTCAAGAGAGAAATAAAACTGTTTTTTAAACAAACATAAGCCCTGCACTGTAATTTTTGCAGGGTTTTTTATATTTGAATGTCAATAACTTATAGCTTTTTGTTAAAAACATGTTTATTACTTGTTAGAGAAATGTTCATTATATCCGTAGTATTTGGCTACATTTGGCTTTTAGTGGTGCTAAGGCAACATTAAGTTATTAACATTTTAATTAACTGGCATGAGAATGACGCGAACCGTTCATAAAAGAAGACACAGAAAAACAATCTCATTAAATGATAGTGAATTAGCTGCTTTAGAACGTTATTGCACAAAATATGGTATAAAAAACCAAACAGCCATGATGCGTGAAACAATTTTCAAGGAAGTTTTTGACAAGTTTCAAACTGATTATCCAACATTGTGGAGTGCACGGGAATTGGCTGCTCTTGAGCAATTTTAAGAGAGTTTGCTCTATGCAAACAAGATTAAACCCATGAACAATTAATCTTTTATATTCCGTATTGCTTATAAATTTGCTGTTAGCTCGCCTACTAATTTACAAATTGAAACTTTTTGTTCTGCGCAAATCCTAAAAGCACCATTATATCTCCTGAACCAGTTCTCTTGTTTTCTAACATACTGACGAGTGTTGCTTTTAATATTTTCAATTGCTTTTTCAAGTGATACCGAGCCATCGAAATATTCAAATAGTTCTTGATAACCAACTGTTTGAAGAGAACTTAAGTTTTTATATGGAATTATTTTTTTTGCTTCGTCAACAAGCCCCTGCTCAATCATCACGTCAACCCTCCTATTTACTCTGTCATACAGAGTGTTACGCTCCATTTCAAGAACAATAATAGCCGATTTGTATAACCGCTCCTCCTGTTTTCCTACAAATGACGAAACAGGCTTTCCTGTTGTTTTATAAATCTCTAAGCCACGCATTACCCTTCTGGGATTATTTATATCAATAGTGCTATAAAACTGTGGGTCAGCCTCTTGTAACTCTTTTTGCAACCGCTCCAACTCCCCGTTATCAACTCTTCTTTGTAATTCTTCTCTAATCTCTTTTGCTGGAGATGGTATATCATCAATTCCGCCTAACACAGCATCGATATAAAACCCGCTTCCACCTACCATAACCACTGTTTTATTAACTTTAAAAAGTTCGGATAGTTTCTTGTTCACGGCAATACCAAAATCGTTGGCGTTTAATGGATTTTGAACCGAAGTGTATTGAATAAAATTATGCTTAACTTTCTCTAATTGACTCTGTTCAGGAACTGCAGTTCCAATCCGCATCTCTTTATAAACTTGGCGCGAATCGCAGGAGATTATCTCTGTATTAAGTTGTTGGGCTATTTCAACAGCTATATCGGTCTTTCCGATAGCAGTAGGTCCTGTAATTGTAATTAACAAGTTTTCTGACATACAGGAAATTAGTTATAATCCCTACGTATTTTCAATCCGTGTTGTTCCAATTCTGCAGTTACCCTTTTTAAAATTCTTACTTTTTCGTTATTGGGCAAAAAAGCAGACTTAAATCCATTTATTATCAAATACTTAAGCTCGTCTGGTGTAAATCCAAATTTCTCAACAGTTATCATATACTCTTTGGTGAGGGTTGTATTTGAAACCAAACGATTGTCGGTATTTATTGTAACCCTTAATCCATAATCGAAGTAAAACTTTAACGGATGTTTCCCATACGACTCCACTGCCTTGGTCTGAACATTAGATGTAATGCACATTTCCAAAGGAATGCGATGGTCATTAACATAATTAAACAGGTCGCCATCTTCTCTTAGCCTCGTGCCATGTCCAATTCTGTTGGCTCTTACCCAGTGTAAAGCCTGGTGAATACTCTCGGGTCCTGACGCCTCCCCGGCATGTACCGTAGTGTTAATGTTATTATTTATAATTAGATAAAAGGCTTCTTTGTGATTTTTTGCAGGATGATTATATTCATCGCCAGCCAAATCGTACCCCACAACACCTCTGTTTTTATAAGCCACACAAAGTTCTGCGAGTATTAACGATACTTCTGGACTCATGTGGCGAAGTCCACAAATAATAATCCCTATTTTAATATCAAAATCTTTTTCTGCTCTTTTTTTTCCCTCCAATACTGCATCAACCACCTGAGTCATTTTCAAGCCTTTTTCTACATGTAATATTGGAGAAAATCTGATTTCTAGGTATCTGATATTTTCTTCAACGCAATCCTCGGCAAGCTCGTATGTCGCTCTTTCTAAGGTATCTTCCCATTGAAGTACAGAGCAGGTAACATCAAACACTTTAAGGTAATCGGTTAGTGAATTGCAATTCTCTCCTGCTTGTAAATACTTAGTTAACTTTTCTTTCCCTTCCACAGGAAGTTTAACATCGTACTTTTTTGCAATTTCGATGATTGTATCAACTCGTAGGGAGCCGTCCAAATGACAGTGAAGTTCAGCTTTTGGAAGGCTTTTTATAAAATCATAGGTTAACTCTACTGACATCTTAATTTACATTTTTAATGCTGAGAGGACAAATATAGCAGGCTTTTTGGGAAAAACTATCTTTTCGCTTCTCCATGCTTGAATAGATTTTGTTTCTAAAAATTGCTCCTTGCCCGTCAAATCAATCGCTACAGTTAACAACGTTTGTGGTGAACATGTTTTAATCAAGTCGTCAAAAATTGCTTTATTTCGATATGGTGTTTCTATAAATAGCTGAGACTGAGAGAAATTATAGGATTCTTTTTCAAGCAGTTTGATAGATTTTTGTCGCTCATTCTGTTTTATAGGTAAATATCCGTGAAAGGCAAATTTTTGACCATTTAAGCCGCTTCCCATTAGGGCTAACAGTATTGAAGAGGCTCCAACTAACGGCATAACAGGTATTTCAGCTCTATGTGCAGCTAAAACAATATCAGAACCGGGGTCTGCTACTCCTGGAGCTCCGGCTTCTGACATTATTCCTACATTTTTGCCCGATATTAATACATCAATTATTTTGGACTTTTCAGATTCAACACTGTTTTTGCCAATTTCATAAAAGGTTAGTCCATCAATATTGATATTTCTGTCAACTGATTTTATAAATCGGCGCGCTGTTCTGATATTTTCCACTGCGTAATGTTGGGTTTTATGCAAAACCTGAACAATATCACCTGTCAATGAGTTAATTACAGCATCTTCGCTTATTGGCGTAGGAATCAAGTATAGGGTTCCTGTCATAAAAGATACAAGGTTAAAGGTACATGTAGAGACGTCATATTATGGCGTCTCTACGTTTTGATTTTCTACAATGTTTTGATTTTCAGAGACGCCATGGTATGACGTCTCTACAACGTTTATTGGTTAAATATTTCGTCAAGTTTTGTTTCTAACTCTTCGTGCGAGAGGCGATTTCCGATAATTATCCCCTCTTTGTCAACAAGAATGATGTGTGGTATCGAGTTAACGCCATATAGTTGACCTGCAGCATTTTGCCATCCTTTTAAATCGGAAACATGTTTCCATGTAAGATTATCAGCCTCTATTGCTTCTAACCGTTGCTCTCTGTCATTATCCATAGAGACACCAAGTATTTCAAATCCAAGCTCGTTATACTTTTTATATGTCTCCACTAAATTAGGATTGGCTATACGACAAGGTGGACACCAGGAAGCCCAAAAATCGACTAACAGATATTTGCCTCTGAAATCATTCAGCGTTATTAGCTTACCTTCAGAATCTTCCATTAAAAAATCTATTGCTTGTTTTCCGACTTGAACTCTCTCTAATATTGCCAATCTATCTTTTAAAGTTTTATATATTGTTGTGGTGGTAATTGGGTTTTTAACTAAGATATCATTTAACCCTTGATAATCAAGCTCATAAATTAAATGCCATTTTACAATATACAGACTTACAACAGATTCGGGATTCGAATCGACAAAAGATTTAAAATATGCTTGTTGTTGATTATAAATATCTTCCATTTGTACTTCCAACAACCTTACCCCAGCTTCATCATTTGCAGTTATCATCATTTGATAGTCATTGTACAAAGTTCTTTGTTTAGCATCAAACTTATTTGCTTCCGAAGCAAATTGTCTGTATAAATCGTGTGTTACTGACCCTGTTACTTCGGCTTTATCAATTGAATCAGGATTTATAAAGATATCTATTTTCGAGTTCTCTAAAAACAGTCTTAGCATGTTTTTCTGATCATTAAGTTTCAGATAAAAAAGTTCAGGCGTTTCAACTTTGCCTTTAAAAACGATACTCTCATTCGATAAATCGATTGAATCGACAGCTGTGGGCTTTTTGTCAATCTCTTTCATTAAGTAGAGCATGCCTGTGGGTTTATCTGAAAATTTAATTTCAATCTTGTAGCTTGTTTTTTGCTGACAAGAAAAAAGTATAGCCGTTATTAAAAGTGCCAAAATATATTTTCTCATAATTATTTGATTTATTGGTGTTTATATCAACAAGTGTCTAAAATATTATTCCGTCAATTTGTTATGTTAGCGGCAATTGCAATAATCTTAGGTAAAATCTAAAATTACTACGCCATTATGCGATCCCATGCAAGTAATTATTTTGACCAAAGATAAATTATTTTTCTGAAAAATTGTATATTCAAAAATTAAATGCTATATTAGACTCATTACGGGGTTCAAAAATATTTTTTGTTACATCAAAGTTAATTTTTTATCAACAATTTTTAATAAATAGCTGTTCCATGAAATATTTTTCATATCTTAGCCGAAATTTTTGTTTAGGTATGGAGCTACAACTTAATACACAGTTCATTAAAGATATTGAGGGGGAGATTGTTTTTTCATTTCAGGGAGAAATAAATTCGAATGATGTTACCGATATATTAGATTCGCTAGAAATTAAACTCGGTGATATAAACTTAGACGCTAAAACCAAAAAGAGGGTTTTTTACGTTGTTGTTGAACTTGTTCAAAACCTTTATCATCATTCGTGTCCAATATATCTAAACGGAGGTACAAATAAAGAGGTGCGTCTATCGTCATTTGTCGTTGCAGTGAATGATGATTTTTTATCGATTATAACAGGAAATTTTGTAAATGAGAAAAAAATTAGCGAAACTGCACGCCGTATTGACAGTATAAACAGTTGTACTAAAGAAGAATTAAAAAATCATTATAAACAGGTACTTACAAACCAAGTGTTTTCTGATAAGGGAGGTGGTGGTCTTGGAATGATAGATGTGGCAAGGAAAGCAGACGGGAAACTTAAGTACGGTTTTGAGTTGTACAAAAACAACATGGTATTTTTTCAATTACAAGTAAATATAAATATTAATTAAAATTAAAAACCACGATATGGAACCAATTAAAATTGAAGGCTCTCCAAAAACTCCGACTGTTAATTTCGACGCGTCAGGAAAGATTGAGATCAAAGGTCGTTCAATACCGGAAAATTCAATTGAATTTTACAAACCGTTAATTGACTGGCTTGACCAATACTTGAATAATCCTGCCAAAATGACTAACGTTAATGTTCAGTTAGAGTACTTTAATACAAGTTCTTCAAAGTGTATTCTTGATGTATTAAAGAAATTGGAAGCCATTTACAAAGCAGGAAATGAAGTAGTTGTTAATTGGCACTACGAGGAAGATGACGAAGATATGTTAGAAGCAGGTGAAGATTATCAGTCGATAATTAAGGTACCTTTCAAAATGTGCGAAATTGAATTCTAACAATTGCAATTAGCAATGAACAATGTACAATTAACAATTATTTGAGCAGATAGAGTTATCGTAGTTATCAAACATTTGAGCAATCACTATACTCTATAGCAAGTATTAATGTTTCTGTAGTTAGTAATTAATAGTTGTTAATAAATAATTGATTGAGAATAAAAAAGTTAAGAGACGGAGTGTTCTCCGTCTCTTAACTTTTTTGATGCCTTAATATTTATTATCCCAACATTTCTAATTGAATGGTTTAATCTCGCCTCCAGATGAAATAGTTGGAGCTTTGAGATTGGCGTCTTTATTATAAAAAATTGTTGCTCCCGAGGATACTTCTGCGCTAATATTTTCACTGTTTACGTAAATGTCAGAGCCTGAACTTGCCTTAACAACAGCACTAACAGTTTTAAACTCTTTTGCATTTATTTCACTTCCTGCCGACGCTGATATTACAACAGAATTTGCTAAACCAAATATTTCAATTGAACTTCCCGATTTTGCTTCTAATTCTAAATCACCGCACGAGCCTTTAAATTTGATTGTACTTCCAGAGGTTGCTTTTAATGAAACAGGGTCGGACAACAGACTATCATTAGTATAAAACATACTGCCACCTGCTGCCACTATACCCTTGAATGATGGAGAGTATAACTTACATTTGACTTGACTGAAACTAAATGCGTCAGATTTTATGGTTAAAATACTATCCTTTACATCAATCGTAATATGTTGGTGTACAACGGAATCGGCATTAACTTCAATTTTTGAATCAGAAGATTTTATAAATTCAATTTCAAAACCTCCTAAAACCTCAATTTTATTAAAAGGATCTAACGATGTTTCTTCCGTAAACTTTGGACCCCGCTCCTGAACTCCTATTATTGTATTTTTTTTCGTTACAATAAGCACTGTGGTTATAATGGCAATAACTACTACAAATGCTATCAATAAAATTTTATTACTTGTTTTCATTGGATTTATTTTTTAATTATTTATAATACTGTTTTATAATTGTTTATCATTTACTTACCTTTTCGTTATAACGCTTCTCCAAATCTGAGTATGGTATCCCAAGAAGATACATAGTGTCGAAAAAGTTTGGGGCAATCTTGCTCATAAACTCCTCACGCCGATATTCTAAGGCTTTTTCTTTACCATCTTCGCTAACAAAATAGCCGATACCACGTTTGTTAAATATTATATCTTTGCTTTGCATAAACTCGAACGTTCGGGCAACCGTATTAGGGTTAACCTCCAAAGCTACAGCAACATCGCGCACCGAAGGGATTCTCTCATTTGGTTGCCATTTGTCCAAAATAATATTCTTACAAAACTCGTCGGCAATTTGAATATAGATGGGTTGTTGTTCTTCAAATTGCATGGTTTACCTCCTCTCTTTAAATTTAAAATAACTCACTGAAAGGAAAAACGGTATCACAAGTGCATAATAAACAATATTTAAGCTATAGTAAATTTTGGGATTTATAATATTCATACCTGTAGAATCAATACTCGCATCATTATACAACAGATAGCTTATTATTCCTAAAATTATAGCAACTACAACAATAACAACAAACATTGCCAAAATTGTTTTAAGAAAATTGTTTTTTCTGAAACTTATTGCACCCAAAAAGAAGACGCTTTGAAATATGCAATAGTGTACCATAAACATCAAACCTGTTTTATCAACCGGATTGTAAACATATAATGCTGTTTTAAAGAATATTGATGTTATGAGTGATGTAATAATTGAAAGTACAACCATTGCAATTGATGCAATAACTATATAACCTATTGAAGTTGTAAGCCAATAAGCAAGAACTTTTTCTATAGGATTTGCTGGTAACATCATATAAAACCAACCGCGGTGTTTCGAGCTTATCTCTTTAAAGACTTTTGAAGTAATAATAAATCCTCCAAAAATAGCTACAGCTTTCATTTGATTCTGAAATAATAAATAATCATATTCTCCCTTAGCCACCCAGGTTGTTAGCAAAGACAACATCAGTAATATTGCAGCCGCGCCAGCAAGATATATCAGATGGGTTTTTAAATTCATAAAAACATATCGTTTAATTAGGAGTGATATTCGATTTAAAGATATTTGTTTCATTGTTTTTATTTTTTTAGTTTAAAATAATATATGGCTTATAATCATATCTTTATACATCAAGTATTAATTCGATTTAAAAGCACTATTAATAATCTCTTTGTCTTTTATAACAGCGTTGAACAATGTTTCCAAATCAACTTCTGATTCGTCTTCCATTGCTTTAACAATAACATTTTTACCCATACCTGCATCTTCTGAAAACAAAGTGTCTTCTGGAACATCTTCTGTTATATGCCTGAAAACAAGTGTTTTAGAAATATCGTATATACTTTGATTAAAAGCTATTTTCCCATTATCAATTATTAACACATTATCAATAATTGATGAAAGGTCACGAACCTGATGGGTTGATATTACGAAGCATCTGTCGTCTGATGCAAAGCGAGCCATGATACGGCGGAACTGACTTTTTGAAAGAATATCGAGCCCGTTGGTAGGTTCATCGAAAAGTATTATGGGAGTTTGGGTTGACATAGCAAATGATATTAAAAACTTTTTCTTTTGACCATAAGAGATCTCTGATAAATTTTCATTTTCATGCATTTCAAACTCACGCATAATTGATGCAAACAATTTCCTATCAAACTTGG
>DAOSIN010000017.1:0-13651 GCA_035366675.1 Salinivirgaceae bacterium
TTTTTATGCAAATCTAAAGTATAACTTTATTTTTACATGTATTTCTAAAGTTGGACTTTTGATTTACATTAGAATTTGACACAACAATCCTTGAATTTGATTGAATTTGCGGATTATATTCCTTGAATTTGATTGAATTTGCGGAATTTATAGTTGTTCCATACCGATAAATTCATAAAAATTTTCAGGAGTGATAGTGGTGTAAATGGCATTTGGGTACGATTTTATAAAGTCGGAGGGAGCGCTTGTTTTTTTATTTTTACTCTATTTGATTTCAAAAGCATAAATAACACCATCTTTTTCTTCTAAATAATCAATCTCTTTTTGCGTTTGTGTTCTCCAAAACCACGAATTGGCATACGAGCGAGAGTAATGATTCTTTTTCTGCCTTTCAGAAATCAGAAAATTCTCCCACAATGCACCGACATCGTTTCGCAAGTTGACGGGATTAAAATTTGCAATCAATGCATTACGAATTCCGTTGTCGTAGAAATAGATTTTTTTACTGAATTTCAACTCATTTCGTTGATTGCGACTGAAAGAATTTAATCGAAAAACAATATAAGCCTGCTCCAATAGTAAAATATATTTCTCAATGGTTTTGGCATCCAATCCGCATATTTTACCCAATTCGGTATATGAAACCTGAGATCCTACTTGAAAAGCCAACGCTTGCAGAAGTTTTACCATTCGATCGCTTTTTTGGATATTCTCCCATTTTAGCACATCTTTATACAGATAACTTGTAGCAAGTCCCTGCAAAACTTCTACCATATTTTCAGCCTTTTGCATTACCACTTCGGGATAGTAACCGTAAACAAGGCGTTGTTCCAACATGCTATATTCTTGAAAGACACCGTGATATGCTACCATCTCAGCAAAAGATATGGGATACAATTTGTATTCCCACTTTCTTCCTGTTAGCGGTTCATTGATTTTATTAGCCAAGTCAAAAGATGAGCTTCCTGTTGCAACTATCTGAATATCTTTCATTTGATCTATAATGATTTTCAACTTAATGCCGATATTCAGAATGTTTTGTGCTTCATCAATAATCAAAATTTTCTTATTGCCAATTAGAGTTTTAGCAAATGGGAGGCTAAAATTCTCAAATAAGAGCTGTGTTTCCAAATTATCACCTTCTAACCAAAGCACATCGGGATTTCCATCAAATTTGCTATGAAGCAATGATGTTTTTCCAACCTGTCTTGCTCCCTGAATAATAATCGCTTTTCCGTCAAACAAACGTTTATCTATCTCTTTGCTTAAAATTCGAGTAATCATGTTTCTAATTTTTTACGAAGATAAATAAATAATCCGTGAATTTAATGAAATTTGCGGATTTTATTCCTTGAATTTAATGAGTTAAAAGTTAAAAGTTTGTAAAGTTGAAAGAAAATGGAACACAGAACACACAGATTAAACGGATTTGCGCAGATTGATTAACGTGCTGATTTTCAAAAGAAATTGCCATTCCACAGCATTTTCAAAAACTCTAATGCGGGATAAATTTCCACATTGTTCATTCGGCGTGGATATTTATCCAACGAAACAAGGATAAGCCGACAATTTGGGAACTCTTCTGAAAATGCCTTTAGTCCTTTGGTGTGGTGAGATTGTGCTTCGTCTGACGATTTAATTTCGATGGCAACTTCGGCATTTCCGATAATGGCATCTACTTCGTAGCCCGATGATGTACGCCAATATGAGAGATTTTGTAGCGGTCTGAAATATCCGATGTATGCGATAAGTTCTTGCATTATAAAATGCTCAAAAGCGTGTCCAAACTCGGGAGAACCCGGGAGAATGGTGGCTCTTTTCAATAGAAAATTTGCAATGCCCACATCAAAATAGTAGAACTTAGGCGATTGAATAACACGGCGTTTAACGTTTCGTGTAAAAGCGGGAATGGTGTAACCGATAAGCGTTTCTTCTAAAATTGAAAAATACTCTTTAACGGTAGGCGCACTTACGCCACATTCCGAAGCGATATTGTTGTAGTTCAAAATTTCGCCATTGCTTAGTGCAGCAACTTCCATAAACCGAGTAAATGAGTTCAGGTTTCGGGTAAGTGCTTCGGCTTTTATTTCATGTTGCAGATAATCGCCTACATAAGCGAGAAGTCTGTTTTCAGGATTTTCAACTAAGTAATGTCGTGGCAACATTCCATTGTTGCAAGCTTTTACGAGGTCGAAATCGGGAATTTCTGCACTAACAAACGGATATAGGTGTTTTCGTATGGCTCTGCCACCAAGCAAGTTTGCACCACTTCGACGAAGTGTCCGAGCACTTGAGCCACTCAGAATAAAACAAAGATGTCTGTTACTTATTAACCAATGTACTTCGTCTAACAGAGCGGGGATTTTTTGAATTTCGTCTATAATAATTATCTCATTCTCAGGAAGTAAACTCAACTCTTCGCGCAAAAGTGCTGGACGACGGTTATAACGTGCAAAATCATCTGATTTTAATAAATCAATGTAACGAACATCGGGGAACAACATTTTTAGTAATGTACTTTTTCCTGTTTGACGAGCACCCCAGAGGAAAACACTCTCGTTTTCTGTATCTTGGAAGTTTATTTTTCTTGATAGCATATTCATTTAATGATTTTTTGATACGCAAAGATACAATTTTTATGCAAATCTAAAGTATAACTTTATTTTTACATGTATTTCTAAAGTTGGACTTTAGATTTACAGGAATTGGAACGTAGGTGACACGGATTTAATGGATTAATACAGATTATGGAAATATAAAAGTCCATAAGGTAAATGTTCTGTTTTTGCGATATGCAAATAAGAAAAAGAGCTTTACCCGACAAGGGATAAAGCTCCAACCGTTATTATAGTGCAATATGTGTCGACTAATGTACACATCGGCACTGTATTGTACGCAAAAATATGAACAATTGAATTAATATGCAAGCTTGTTGCTTGTTTTACTTCCATAGAACAGTGGAGTTTAATTCAGAGCAAAGTTAATACTAATATTTAAAAATACAGGCACTTGCGTTTCTATATAGTTTATCTCACCTACTGTATAAGATATTAACTCTTCGGGATTTGGTAAATACCTGTTATTCAATGGGTTTCCGAACGACCATATACAACAATATCATTTAGTTTCAAAAATAGTTTTGTACTTTTGTAAAAAAATAATGAATAACCGTATATTTACCTATAATTATAGTACAGAAAAACTTTTTCAATACCACATAGATACATAGAAAATATAGTTAATTGAAAAGGAAATATTGATACAAGTGTTACATAGAAAACTTGTTTTACACATAGTAATAGTAGCTATGCTACTATAATTATTGTGTAGCTATTTATCCTTACATAAAAAAAACTATGTGACTATGTGGTTATTAATTAAGTAAGGTATTCATTAAAAATCAAGATAAAATGGACAAGTTTTCAGACCCAATTGGAAGATTAATGGGATTGCGATATAAATCTCACCCTTGGCACGGAATCGCTATCGGTGACGGCGCACCCGAAGAAGTTACAGCTTTTATCGAAGTTGTGCCTACCGACACTGTAAAATATGAGATTGATAAAATAAGTGGTTATTTGCGCGTTGACCGTCCTCAAAAATTCTCGAACGTGGTTCCGGCACTATACGGATTTATTCCTCAAACCTTTTGTGGAAAAAGAGTTGGTGAATATTGTGGTCAAAAAACAGAAAGAACAGGAATCGTTGGTGACGGCGACCCAATGGATATTTGTGTGTTAACCGAAAAAGACCTTTCACACGGCGATTTATTGGTAAATGCAATTCCTATCGGCGGATTCAGAATGATTGACGGTTCTCAGGCAGATGATAAAATAATTGCTGTTCTAAAAAATGATACAATATATGGACATTTCGATTGTATAGAAGACCTTCCTGAAATTGCAATTAAAAGATTGGAACACTATTTCCTAACCTACAAGGATATGCCGAATGAAGACAGAAATACAGAAATTACACACATATATAAACGTGACGAGGCATTACATGTAATTCGTCTCGCTGTTGAGGATTACAACGAAAAGTTCGACAATATTGGATTAATGCTATAGCAATTAGCAATGAACAATTAACAACTAAGTGGCTGATTTTCAATTAGTATTCGTGGTTTTTAAGTCTTGGGATAGGTTAATCCCAAACTCTTTGCTCGGCTACCATGATACGTCGGCTGAGTGTGTTGAAGCCAAAGTCATAGGTTATCTATATTGAATGCTCGCTTTGATAGACTCAGCGATCGTATCCTAGTGCACAGCCCCATTTTTCACTTTTACACTTCACTTCGACTCTGCTCAGTACAACGCTTCGCTCAGTGCACCGCTACATTATTTTTTTTGTCGCCTTGATAAGCTGTAAATGTCTGTCCTTCTGTCTCTTAGGTTTCTTACGCTTCCGAATTGGTTTAGCTCGTTTAGCAAATCTAAATCCACATCGGCAATAAGTATCATTTCCGTGTTGGGTGTGGCTTCGGCTTTGACACCGTTGGTTGGGAATGCGAAATCGCAAGGCGTGAAAACCATAGCCTGACCATATTGTATATCCATATTGTGAACTTTCGGTAGGTTGCCTACACATCCTGCAATAGCAACAAAACACTCATTTTCAATGGCACGTGCCTGAGCACAGTGTCTTACACGTGAATAGCCATTCTGAGTGTCAGTTAGGAATGGGACGAAAAGAATTTGCATGCCCTCGTCGGCGAGTAGGCGTGGAAGTTCGGGGAACTCAACATCGTAGCATATCAGTATGCCGATTTTTCCGCAGTCGGTGTCGAAAGTTTTTACCGTATCGCCACCTAACATTCCCCATACACGGGCTTCGTCGGGCGTAACGTGAATTTTTTCGTATTTATCACGCGAGCCGTCTCGGTGACAGAGATATCCGACATTGTAAAGACGGTTGTTGCGCAGTTTGGGCATACTGCCTGTTATAATATTGATATTGTACGAGATAGCTAACTCGGACATGTGGTTTACTATATCGTCTGTGTATTTTGCAAGCTCGCGAATGGCATTAGGTTCGGAAAGATGGTTGTATTTTGCCATCAAAGGAGCGTTGAAAAATTCTGGGAATAGGGCAAAATCGCAATGATATCCGGAAACGGCATCAATAAAAAACTCGGCTTGTTGCATCATATCTTCCAAATCTTTGTACGGTCGCATTTGCCACTGAATAAGCCCCAGACGGATAATCTTTTTTGCAATGGAGGCTTCGTCGCTTGGCTCTTCGTAATAGATGTTGTTCCAACGCATTAGCACGGCATATTCGTTGCTTTCTTCGTCTCCTCGCAAATATCCGCGAAGTATTCGAACGGCTTGAAAGTTGTTCGATATTTGGAAATTTAGAACAGGATCGTCCATCTCTTTCAGACGCACTCGCCTGATATATTCACGTGGCGAAAGCTTGTCGGCGTAGAGATGATAATTGGGCATTCTTCCACCGAAGATGATAGATTTCAGGTTTAGTCGCTCGCAAAGGTCTTTACGGTAGTCGTACATACGTCTGCCTAATCGAAGACCTCTGTACTTTTCGCTTACTAAAACCTCTATACCATACAGCACATCGCCATTTGGAGTGTGTGTGCTGAAGTTGTCGCCGATGATTTGTTTGTATGTGTGGTTGTCGCCATATTTTTTATAATCCACAATAATGGAAAGTGCGCATCCAGCCAGTTTTCCGTTTACCTTTATGACTATTTGCCCTTCGGGGAAAATATTTATTAGTTTTTGAATCTGCTCTTTTCTCCAGTATCCTCCTGGTCCGTCTGAGTAGATATCAATCATTATCTGCTTTAACTCGTCGTAGTCGTCAATGCTTAGGTAGCTTAATTCGATGTTTTCAATATTACTTAAATCCATATTTAATCAATTAACAATTAACAATTAGCAATGTGCAATTTTTCCACTCTGCGAGTGGGGGGTGTGCTGTCGCACACAGGGTTGGTTTGGGTTTTTTGTTTTGTATAATCTATAATCCCAAAGGATTGAAACGATTGTAGCTTGTTGAAAATCAAAAGTTTGTCGAACCCTGAAGCGGTGACATAACATTTATGACGGGCGCATTTTAATATTCAACATGTTTTTGCTGTTTGATGGGATTATATATCACCCCTTCGGGGTTAATCATTTCTTTTTATCTATAATCTTGTCATCCCTTTGGGATTGGCAGTTATAGCAATTTGGAATAGCTCAAAGATACGACAAAAGTTTTGAAAACACAAGTTTTTTTGATTTATCAAAAAAGGTGTTTATGTTTCAATTACTTAAAGCATAAACACCTTGTATCTTATAATTTTATCATTAATTTAGTCCTAAGCTTTTAATATAAGCTTCGTTGTTCGAGGGGCGTCCTAAAAACTCTTCAACCGCTTTTACAACGTCACGTTGTTTGCCGTTTGATAAAATAAGCTTGCGGAAACGTAAACCTGTGTTTAAATCGAGTAAGCCGTTTTTCTCGAACTCGGTAAACATATCTTGTGCATAAACCTCTGCCCATAAGTACCCGTAGTAGTAAACTGGGTGCGTGTTTATATGTATCCAGCTTGCTTGTGGGTGTGTTCCCTCGACGTAGAAATTCATAATACCGAGCTCTTTGTCAATTTTACGCCATAACTCATCGGTGTCTAACGGTTTTTCAGGATTGTATAAGTTGTATAGGTTCATATCGTAAATGCAGTTCCTTAATGAGTTTAGTGCAAAATAGCCCGATGATACGTTTTTTGCCGATACCATATTGTCAAACAGCTCTTTAGGCAACACTTCGTTTGTTTTATAGTGTTTTGCAAAACGTTTTAGAATGTCGTAATCCCAAGTCCAGTTTTCGAATATTTGTGACATTGATTCTACAAAATCGGTTTTTGCTCTGGCTTGTAAGGCAAATTCGCCGTCGTATGACATTCCATCAACAATGTGCCCAAACTCGTGAAACAGTGTATTAAGCTCTTTGAAGCTTATAAGCGATGGCAATTCGTCTGTTGCAGGAGTGAAATTTCCTAACAGCATTGAAATGGGTATTTGATATCCTCCTTCTGTCTTTTTGCCAGCGGTTAGCCGAACACCATAAAACCACGACTCTTTGTTTGGACGTGGGAACAGATCCAAGTAAACGCGACCTTTTAATGTGTTGTTGTCATATACGTCGTACATCAAAACATCGGGGTGCCAAACCGATGCGTTTTCGATTTTACGGAACTCAAGCCCTAACAGTTCGTTGAATATATCGAGTATTCCCTGTAAACACTGATTTATAGGCAAATACTCTCTTACCTTTTCGTAATCGACATCAAACTTTGTTTTTAGAATCTGATTGTTGTAGTAGGCTATATCCCAAGGTTCGAGCTTACTGTTTTTGTTGCCTGTTTCGGTAGCTTTTACTTGTCTAAGTTCTTCAATATCTGCTTTGGCTTTTGGCTTGGCTCTTTCAACCAAATCGTTAATAAAGTTCCAAACGGTTTCGGGGTCTTTTGCCATTTTGGGGACTAAATTGTAATCTGCGTAGGTTTCATATCCCATTACTTGCGCAAGTTGGTAACGCTTTTGAACCAAGTTGTTTAGTATATCTAAGTTTTTGTCGGCTGCGCGTGTGTTGTATTTTACGAAAAACTCTTTGCGAGTATTCTCACAAGCTGCATTTTTCAAAATCGGGTCGCGAGTAGCGTTGATAACAGGTATCTCGTAGGTGTTGTCCGCTTTTTTGTATGTGTTTTTGAAATTTTCGGGAAGTCCTTCGGCTCCTTTTTCGTCAACAACAACTGTTTCTCTTGCAGAGTTCATGTTGTTGGAATATTCTGATGTTAAAAGACCTATCTCTTTCGTTAGTTTCTCATATTCAGCGAGTTTCTCTCCGTCTAAGTTTACACCCGATTGAGTAAAATGTAGAATCAAATCGTCAACGAATATTTTTCTGTGTCCTTGCAAGCTTTTGTACTCATCTGTTGACAGGAAAGCTTGCATTTTGTCGAAAATCTGTTTGTTTGAATAGAGTGTGGTCGATAGAGAATCGAGAGCTAAATGCCCTTTCAAACCAACTTCTCGCGATAGTGAATCGGGAGATGTCCAGTAGAGCATAAAACAGTTGTTGTCTGCGGTGTAAATTGTGCTGTAAATGTCATCTAAAGCAACAAAAATGTTGTCAAAAGTAATTTCATTGCAATTCTTCAACTGTTCAATTGCTTCGCTCATAGTTTTAAGCGTGTGATTTGCATAATCTTCAATGTCCTGGGCTGTGACTTTTGCATAGTCGATAGGTTTATTATCCTTGACAAAGAAGGGGTTTTTGGAACTTTGGTCTTGAGGCGAACAAGCCACCAAAATAGAGAGCATAAGTAGATAGTTAATAAATTTCATAGTTGCTTATTTATGGATTTTATTAAAACAAAGCTCAAATTTACCCATTTTTTACATTAAATATCATAACACCGACACAAAACTGAAAATAATGTGGCTTCGTTTTTGTTAACTTTGCCGTTTATAAACTATAATCAATGGGACATTTAAGACAAAACCCTATGTACAAGTATCTTATGATGCTTGTTATTACGGCAAGTGCAGGATTACAGGGTTGGACAGTTCTTTACACAAATTTTGCCAAAGAAGTGGCAGGTGTTAATGGGTTTCAAATGGGTGTTTTACAGTCGGTTAGGGAGCTTCCCGGGTTTCTTACTTTCTTGGCTATTTATGTTATGCTCGTTGTTAGGGAGCATCGTCTTTCGGCATGGTCGGTTATGTTAATGGGATTTGGTATTGCTATAACAGGTTTTTTTACGTCTTTTGGCGGAATTATTTTCGCAACTCTTGTAATGTCAATAGGTTTTCATTTTTTTGAAACAACTAATAAATCGCTTACAGTTCAGCACTTTAATCAATCCGACACTGCAACTGTTTTTGCACGATTACGGGGTTACGGAGCATTAGCAAACATAGCTGTTGGAGCATTTGTTTGGGTTTTGACAGTTGTTTTACCATACAAAACAATCTTTCTTCTGTTAGGTGTTTTCGTTTTTGCTTCAGGATTTTATATGCTTATTAAAGATCCATTGAAAATAACGAAAGAGTATCAGGTGAAAAAGTTGGTAATTAAGAAGAAATATTGGCTTTATTATATTTTAAATTTTATGACGGGAGCAAGGAGACAAGTGTTTACGGTTTTTGCCATATTTCTGTTGGTAGAGCGCTTTGAGCTTGGTGTTTCTACGGTTGCAGGAATATATGTTGTAAACTATGCTCTGACATTTCTATTAAATCCGCAAATATCGAAAGCGATTGATAAATACGGCGAGCGTGTTGTGCTATCGTTAGAAAGCATTAGCCTTATAGTTGTATTTTTGGGCTATGCTTTTATTCCAAATGTTTATGTGGTTGTTGGTTTGTTTATGCTTGACAGTGTTTTTATGAATTTCAGTATTGGCATTAATACATATTTGCAGAAAACTGCTGATAAAAAGGATTTAGGCTCCTTGACAGCCGTTGGATTTACTATAAACCACATATCAGCAGTTATCATCCCCCTTTTTGGAGGCGCGCTATGGCTTATAGACAGAAAGTTGCCCTTTTTCATAGGGGCAGGACTGACTATAGTTTCGTTTATATTTATAAGAATGATAAGGACTGATTATCACACTAAACAGCACACCTTAGTTAAATAACTTGTTATAAATTTATACTTTAACTAATTAAAACTCAGCATTTTTTGGTGTTCTTGGGAATGGAATCACGTCACGAATATTGCCCATTCCTGTTACAAATAGCATTAGCCGTTCGAAGCCCAAACCATAACCCGAGTGAACGACTGTACCAAATCTGCGCGTATCAAGATACCACCACATAGACTCAATTGGAATATTCATCTCTTTCATTCGTGTGGTTAGTTTGTCTAAGTCCTCTTCACGCTGTGAGCCTCCGATAATTTCGCCGATTTGTGGAAACAGAACGTCCATAGCTGCAACTGTTTTGCCGTCGGGGTTTTGTTTCATATAAAACGCTTTTATCTCTTTCGGGTAATCGGTGAGAATAACAGGTTTTTTGAAATGCTTTTCTACCAAATATCTCTCGTGCTCAGATTGTAGGTCTGCTCCCCACTCTTTGATTGGATAGGCAAAACGGTTTTTCTTTTGGTCGGGGCTGTTTTTTAAAATCTCGATAGCCTCGGTGTAGGTAATTCTCTCGAACTTATTGTCTAAAACAAACCTTAATTTTTCCCTTAAAGTCATTGCAGAGCGTTCGTTTTGGGGCTTCTCTTTCTCTTCGTTGATTAAACGTTGTTCGAGAAACTCCAAATCTTCTGCGCAATTGTCTAAGGCGTACTGTACCAAGTATTTAAGCATATCTTCAGCTAAATCCATATTGTCGTGGATATCGGCAAAAGCTACCTCGGGTTCAATCATCCAGAACTCGGCTAAGTGGCGGCTTGTGTTTGAGTTTTCAGCTCTAAACGTGGGTCCGAAGGTATAAATTTGCGATAGTGCTAAAGCAGCAAGTTCGCCCTCTAATTGTCCACTAACTGTGAGGTATGTTTCGCGACCAAAGAAATCTTCGTTCCAATCTATCTCTTTTTGAGGTGTGCGAGGTGGATTATTTATGTCGAATGTGGTCACTTGGAACATTTCTCCTGCCCCTTCGCAGTCACTGGCTGTAATTATTGGCGTATGAACGTTGTAAAAACCACGGTCATTGAAAAACTTGTGTATTGCAAATATCATGTGGTGTCGAACTCTGCTAATTGCGCCAAACAGATTGGTTCGGAATCGCAGATGAGCGTTCTCTCTTAAAAACTCTAAAGAGTGGCGTTTTGCCTGCATAGGGTATAAGTCGGGGTCAGAGTCGCCCAAAACTTCGATTTTTATGGCTTGTACCTCATTTTTTTGACCTTTCCCCATTGACTCCACTAACTTGCCCACAACAGAAATAGATGTGCCTGTGTGGATACGGCTAAATATATCTTCATTAATTGTAGAAAAATCGGCAACAATTTGTGCATTACGTAAACACGAACCATCGTTAAGAGCGATAAAGGCTACGTTTTTGCTTACGCGGACAGTTCTAACCCATCCCATTACAACAACTTCACTTCCAAAATCTTCGGAGTTTGTTAGTTCTGAAACTTTTATTCTTTTCATAATTTACATCTTCTTCAAATAATCTGTCTATTTTGTTGAGCTATAGGGTTTTAGTTTGTTAAGACATTTCCCATTCACAACCATCTTTTGTATCTTTTAATGTTATTCCAATATTGAGCAATTGGTCTCTAATTTGGTCAGAAGTGGCATAATCTTTTCTTGCTTTTGCCTCACTTCGCAGTTGAATCATCATTGAAACCAATTGATTTATTCGTTCACGATCGTTGCTGTTCTCGTCAGAGGGTTTTAATCCTAAAATATCGTAAACGAAGGTGTTAATAGTTTCCTTTAAAATCTCCTTATCTCCTTTGGTAATTTTTAATGTACCGTCTGCTATACTGTTAATTGCTTTGGCTGCGTTGAAAAGATGTGATATTAAAATTGGAGAATTAAGATCGTCAAGAACTGCTTCCCAGCATTCATCACGTAGCTTCTGAACTTCGTAGGTTGATGAAGCTGATTCGGGCAAATTATTTATCCTATTTACTGCTCGCATTAGACGTTCAAGACCTTTTTCGGCTGCTTGTAATCCCTCATTACTAAAATCGAGAGTGTTGCGGTAGTGGCTTTGCAAGACGAAAAATCGAATAGTCATCGGGTCATAAGCCTTTTCTAACAGAGTGTGTTCGCCGCTGAAAAGCTCTGTAAGTTTTATGATGTTGTTATAGCTTTTACCCATTTTTTTGCCGTTAATGGTAATCATGTTATTATGAACCCAATATCTCGCCATAACCTTTCCATTATGGCAAACACAGCTTTGTGCAATCTCGCTCTCGTGGTGAGGGAACTGTAAATCCATTCCACCGCCGTGAATATCAAACTGATCTCCCAGATATTTATGGCTCATTGCCGAGCACTCAATATGCCATCCTGGGAATCCTTCGCCCCAAGGACTTTTCCAACGCATAATATGTTCGGCGGGTGCTTTTTTCCATAGTGCAAAATCAGCTTTATTGCGTTTTTCGTCTTGTCCGTCGAGTTCGCGCGTTGTCTCTAACATATCTTCCAAAACCCTGCCACTTAACTTGCCATAAGGTACTTCGGACTTATATTCGGCAACATATTTTTTCAAATCGAAATAAACGTTTCCATTGATTTCGTAAGCGTATCCCTCCGCCAGAATTTTTTTAATCATCTCGATTTGTTCGATAATATGCCCTGTAGCTGTTGGTTCGATAGTTGGGTCGATATTGTTAAACTGTCGCATTGCCCAATGAAACAGATTGGTATATTTTGTGACCAATTCCATTGGCTCAAGCTTTTCGAGTATAGCTTTACTGCTGATTTTATCTTCTCCTTCGCGCCCCTCTTCCTCGAAATGTCCCGCATCTGTAATGTTTCGTACATATCTGACTTTGTTTCCCATATGCGTTAACAATCTGTAAAGCAAATCGAATGTGATATAAGGACGGGCATGTCCCAAATGGCTTTCCCCGCTAACTGTAGGTCCGCAGACGTACATTCCAACGTGACCCTTGGTTATCGACTCAAACTTCTCCTTTTTGCGACTTAGCGTGTTGTATAAAACCAAATCCATAGTAAAAATTCCTCTGTTTAAAATTTTGTGCAAAGATACGGTTTTGTTAATTAAATGTTTGAATAATATTCCTTACAGTCTCTATTTTTTCATCAAGTATTTTGTGTGATTTTGCTTCGGCTATAAAACGCAAGTATGGTTCAGTATTCGATGGGCGTATATTAAACCACCAATCGGGAAATTCAACACGGTATCCGTCGAAGTCCATTGATGCTGTTGGTGTTTCATGCTTAATGAAATGGTTTTTTACAGCATCCATTGCCTCTTTTTTCTTGTCGATTTTGAAATTTATTTCTCCCGAATTGGCATAGGTTTCAATTTTCACAATTGCTTGTGAAAAGGTGACTCCTTGTTGCTTGAATTTTTTTATTACATTCATAATCAATATGCAAGCCAGTAATCCTGAGTCGGAATAGAAGAAATCGCGGAAGTAGTAGTGTCCTGCTAATTCTCCACCATAAATACCATTGATTTCGCGCAACTTAGGAGCAGCAAAGGCGCGACCAACACGCCATGTGTACATTTTGCCTCCCATTGGCAAAAGATATTCCCCGACAGCTTTTGATGTACGAATATCTTGAATAACGTATCCCTTTTCGCCACGCTCTTCCAAAAAGTAGTGACCCAAAAGTGCTATCATAAGGTCGGGCGATACGAAACGGCTGTTCTCATCAACGAACATAACTCTGTCGCCATCGCCATCGAAGATTATTCCCAAATCGCTTTTGTTTTCTTTAACAGCTTTTTGCAAATCGACAACATTTTTTAAATCTAACGGATTTGGTGCGTGGTTTGGAAACGTTCCGTCGATATCTTCGTACAGATATTTTGGAGAGTTGCCAAAAATATTGCGTACAAGTAAGCCTGCCATTCCGTTTGAACAATCAATTGTGACGTTCAGTTCTGAATAATCTGTTAAGTACTGTTTTAAAAAGCTTAGATATTGTTCTTTCACTTCAAAATCTATGACTTTACCTTTTTGTTTT
>DAOSIN010000018.1:0-13545 GCA_035366675.1 Salinivirgaceae bacterium
TAAAAAGACTTTAAGCATATGGGCAAGAGGTATGGATAAAAAGCCGATAGCAACCAAAGGACAGTATCGTAATTTAAAAATTCCTTGATATGTAGCGTTAACCTCAATAAACATAACAGCCATAAAAGCAAGAATATAGCCTAACATTAGAGAACCTGTATCACCCATAAATATTTTTGCAGGAGTAACATTAAATCTTAGAAATGCTAACAAAGAACCGATTATTACTGCTGCAAGAGTAGTAAGTTGTATGCTAACTTCACTACCTTCCAAAATAAACCAAAAACTGAAGGCAACTGAAGAAATAATTGTCAACGTAGCGCAAAGACCGTTTATACCATCTATAAGATTTACAGCATTAATAATTGTCATAAAGACGAGTATGGTTAATAGTACACTGGGCCAGTATCCAATATCATATATGCCCAGAATTCCGTAAAAACTTGAAATTCTAACATCGCCCAGAACAATCAAAATTCCCACGGCAACTAGTAGTCCCAGAAATTTTGTAGAAGCCGATAGTGCAGTAATATCATCTTTAATCCCCAGAAAGAAAATCAGAATCATTGCAAATAGAAAGTACTGCAAGCTTGGGAAAGCTTCGAAATTTGAAAATAGGGTAAAGGAGAGAATAAAACCTATAAAAATTCCCATTCCTCCGAGGTTAGGGACTAAACTTGTATGTGATGTTCGTTCATTTGGTTGAGCGACCAAATTTTTATTAACCGATATTTTTATAATTATAGGGATAACTATATGGGTAATAATAAACGCCGTAAAAAACGCCGATAAAATATTGATATAAGGAACCATTCTCTGCTATTTTTTTCACAAAAATAAGCAAATAGCTGGGCAAACAACCATTATTAGTAATAAATTTTGACCTATACACCTTAGTACTTGACAAAAAATAATTATATTGTGCGGGATGCGTGGTATGTGGTTTGGGGTTCGGGGTACGTGGTGCAGAGTGGAGTATTGAGTGTAGCCGCTGTACTGAGCATAATCGAATTGCTGAAAGCTATTAGCTGTTGGCAGTTAATGGGACAATTGTTGTATCAATAGGGCTTTAGCCCAAAAATAATATTATACCGATTGGACAGCTACTATAGTCCAAAAGAGCGATAGCGATGTTTGGACTACGTGTCTGTAACATCGACATTTACCATTGTAAAACTCGGGCAAAACTTATTATGTCAAGATAAATTCAGGGGGAGTAGGAGGAAGGTTGGATAATAATTTGTACGTGAGGTTGTTTTTAGGGAATACAATTACCCAAGCAGTTAAGAATACGATTTTTAGGTCGATGCAAAAAGAGGCGTTTTTTTGATACCACATTTCAAGCTCTCCTTTGAAAGGGGCTAATGAGTTTTCAAAGTTTTCAATGCCATCTTTTTGGAATTTGCTACGTAGGGTCTCTTGGTCACGTAGAATAATTGATCCAATACCGGTTATTCCGGGTTTTGATTTGTAGATTGTTTTTTGCATCTCTTCGGGATACCGCAAAAAATCGACTTCCATAAGTGGACGTGGTCCAACGATAGACATATCGCCGAGCAATACGTTAAAAACTTGTGGCAACTCGTTTATCTTTGTTTTTCGCAAAAATCTGCCAAATGGAAATACGCGGGGGTCGTTTTTTAACGTTATGCTACCTGTCCCAATATTTGGACTATTTTTAAGCATTGTGGCAAACTTCCAGATTTTAAACGGTTTATTATTGTATCCAATGCGTTTTTGTTTATAAAAAACATAGTGTTCGCCAGTTAAAAGCAAAATAATTATTACGGGCAACAGCAAAGGCGATAAGATAATAATTGCCAACAGTGATATAATAATATCTAAAAGACGTTTAAAAAACTTGTACATAAAACGTTAAGATTTACATTTTAGAATCAAGACCTTTGCCTGTTTCAATGTGGTCAAAGTTAGGCAGATATGATTTAAGTGCTGTAACAATTTCAGATTTATCGGAGAAAGGTTTATCAAAAACTGCGCGTAATGATTTTATAATCTGATTGATTTCATCGACAGAGCGTTTTTTTGAATTTTTAACAACGCCTAATGCATGGAATGTGTCAATATCAAGTTCCTCTTTTTCTGTATAAAATTCCTCGAATGGTTTTTCGCCCGATGTATCTGATTCAAAAAAGTAGATAGGATAGCTTTTTGATTTTGCGTTTAACAACAGTGCCTTTTCCCTTGCTTCATTCTCGGTTTTGCAAATATCGGCAGTGTAGCCTAATGTTTTAAGTAGATCTATTGCAATTTCGTCGAAAGGAATCATATCAGTTTCCGGATCTAATTTCGGAAAGAAAATATCGCCAGAACTACCAAGGATAGAGGCTATTAGACACAGTTCACCCGATTCTTGTGGGGACACAAAAAAGCGTTTGATATTTTTTGGACACGACCATGGTTGTTTTTTGGCTAATCGTTCGAGAAAGCCTAATGGAAGACTTCCATTTGAAAAAGCAACATTTGCAAATCTGGCGGTGGTAATAGGAATGGTTTTGGAATATGCCATAATAAGCTCTTCCATAAGCTTTTTGCTTGCTCCCATAATGTTCACAGGGTTTGCAGCCTTATCGGTTGATACACAGAAAAAGTGTTCAACATTCGATTTTGAAATCAGCTCAATAAGTCGTTGTGCTCTAAGAACATTGTTTTCGACCATTGCTTCGATTGAAAAAATATCTTTTTCGCTTCTAACATGTTTGTGTGCCGCGAAGTTTGCCACTATTTGAAAAGGACCATGATGTTTTAATATTTTTTCAAAAACGGGATCAGCGAAATTTACAGGATAAGTTATAAAGTCGTCAGGTATATGATATTGTGTTGAGCTACGTAGGTCACGTACAAGTTCAGTAAGCCCATTTTCATTTATATCAACAACTATGAGCTTGGCAATTTTGAATTTTAACAGAGCCTTAATATACCACGAGCCAATGGTTCCTGCTCCGCCAATAACTAAAACGTTTTTGTTGGTTAGTTTTTCCGACAGCTGTTTGTTAAATTTTTCAAGGTCGGTTTTTAGCAAACTCTCATTACGTTTAGTAACGTGTTGACTAATAAAGTCTTCGAGGTTAAAACGTATCATTGTTTTATTTTGTCAAAGGGTTAGTATGGTTATTTTTATATCCGGGGATAATTACACTACTTGGGATATTAACAACTCGATCTGCCAGCCACTCTGAGTTATTAAGATTTCCTTTTTCGCAGTTTTTGAACATTGGCAGACGACTCATCAACTCCCATAACGGACGTGTCATTATATCGTTTTGATTTGTGTAGTTTAGGAACTCGTCTCGTTCATTTATGTCTTTCAATATCACAGCGTTAAGCCAATAGTTTGATTTGGCATCTTTGAGCTCTGTAAAAAAATTGAAATCGGTGTTTTTAAAGAAATTCTGATATTTAAGTGCGAGTTCGCGTTTCTTTTCAACAAAAAGTGGCAGTTGTTCAATTTGTGCACAGCCGAGAGCAGCCGCGATATTTGTAAGTCTGTAGTTGTATCCTATTTGGTCGTGAACAAACTCCCATTTATGTGGTTTTTTAGCTTGAGTAGTAAGATGTTTGGCTTGTTTGGCAAACTGCTCGTCGTTGGTAAGAATCATACCACCACCGCCGGTTGTAATTATTTTGTTGCCGTTAAAGCTCAGAGTGCCCAGTAAACCGAAACTGCCTGTATGATGGTTTTTGTATGTACTACCGAGGCTTTCAGCAGCATCTTCGATACACGGGATATTAAATTTGTTGCAAATTGTGACTATTTCATCTATTCTTACAGGATGTCCAAAAGTGTGCATTGGCAGACATGCGGCTATTTTTCGACCTGTATTTTTGTTGTATGTGAATCCGTCAGCTTTGGTTTCACAGTTATTATTCAGAAAATCGGACAGTTTTTCTGGCGACATTCCCATTGTATCTTTGTCAACATCAATAAAAACAGGGTGTGAGCCGGTATATGTAATGGCGTTGGCAGTTGCAATAAATGTAACGGATTGTGTTATAACTTCTTCGTTAGCTTTGACTCCTGCGACGATTAAAGCAATATGCAGAGCTGCTGTTCCGTTTACTGTAGCCACAGCATGTTTAACGCCTGTATATTGAGCGCACATTTGTTCAAATTTTGCAACATATTCGCCAACACTTGAAACGAAGTTTGAATCCATTACATCTGTCAGGTATTTACGTTCATTGCCGATGAAACGGGGGTCGTGTAAAGGAATAAAACCAGTTGGTTCCTGGAAAGTATCGCGAATAAAATCAACTGTTTTAGAGTAATGTGTCATAGTATAAATTTTAGTTTGGTGTTAGATTATAAAAGGTTAATCTTCAGTTACTTTTCCGCCAATTGCTCAAGCACTTCTTTCAACTCATTCCATCCAGTTATCTCTACTTCTCCAATTGTTAAAGAGTTGTCTCCAGTGTATATAATGTGTTTTTCTACTTCCATTCCTTTAATAGGAAAAGATTTTAGGTTTTTCATGTAATCCTTATTGATGGTTGCACCACCCTTAATTTCTATTAGGTGTAACTTTCTATCTGTTCCCTCTAATATGCAGTCTATTTCAACTCCGTTATTGTCGCGCCAGTAAAACGTGTTTTTTCTACTGTGTCCTTTATGGGATTGTAGTTTAATAATTTCGGCGATAACAAAATTTTCAAACAGGGCTCCGTACAAGTAGTGTGACTGGATCATCTTTGCCGATTGAATATTGAGTAACGAACAGACTACACCGGTATCGTAAAAGTATATTTTTGGAGATTTTATCAATCGCTTGTTGAAATTTTTGTAGTAAGGTTGTAGTTGAAATAGAATGAAACTTGCTTCTAATAATGACAGCCAAGATTTTGCTGTATTAACAGATACTCCTGCATCGTTTGCTAAAGAAGTAAGGTTTAGTGTTTGCCCAATCCGTCCAGCGCATAGAGCAAGAAATCGAGTAAAAGTTGTTAGGTTTTCAACCGATCTCAGAGTTCTTACATCCCTTTCTATGTAGGTTTGAATGTAAGGGGGATAAAATTCTTCAGGCTCAATGTTGAAGTCGTACATTCGAGGATAAAAACCTGTGTAAATGGTATCAAAAACCGTTTTTCGTAGCCCTATTTCCGATATATCAAAAGGGAAAAGGTGATTTATACTTGTCCTGCCTGCTAAAGATTGAGATATACGTTCGTTCATCAGAAAACTTTGCGAACTGGATAAAATATATTGTCCGGCTCTGTTTTTTTCGTCAGAGACAACCTGCAAGTAATTAAACAATTCGGGCACTTGTTGGGCTTCGTCAAAAATGATACTCTTTTCTTGACTCTTTAGAAAACCAATGGGGTCGTTCAATATTAAATGACGATAATCTAATCTTTCTAAATTAATGTATTCATAATCAGGGAAATAGTTTTTAAGTAACGTGCTTTTCCCCGACTGGCGCGGTCCGGTAAGTGTGAGTATAGGAAACTTTTTTAATCGGTTTTTAAGAATATGTGAAAGTTGTCTTTCTATCATATTTATACATTTGTGCAATTAGAATGCAAATATACATAAAAACAGATAATAAAGTTGGTTGTTTATCAGATTTATCCCTAACTCTGCTCTGTTAGTAGCTTGAGTAAACCATTGTAAAATTTTAAAAGAATGGACTTTTACCAAATCACAATCGGTATTATAAACGGCTAATTACCACCAATATATGCCCATAGAAGTCCAATATATTCGTGCATTGTTCTTTCAACATTGTACAGATTTCTACCCGAAGGTACGATTTTTTCGTAGAATGGCTTATTAGATTTTTTCACAATAAAGTTGACAGGAGCAGGTAATGGTTTTAAACCAATATTTTTAAAGTGATATAGTGAGCGGTGCATATGAATAGCGTCTGTAACTAATATTAGATTATATTGGTTGCCAAATCTTTTATTGTATTCAAAGGCTTCGTTTTTGGTGTTCCAAGGCTCACTTATGGTTATAATTACGCTGTCTGGTACACCGTTTTCTAATGCTGCTCTTTTTAGTACTTCGGCTTGTGGCATTATTTGATTTCCACTATAGCCCGAAGTAATAATCTTGCAATTTGGTATTTGTTTGTATAATTGAATGCCTTCTATAAGGCGACCATAGGCTAAATTGGTTAGTTGTTCTCGGTACGGTAAAGTGGGGTCATTTTCGTGACCACCGCCCAAGATTAAAACGTGTGTTTCTTGGTGTGGCATGGAGTCGGGGACGACAATTAATGATGCATATTTTCCTTCTAAAAACGCGGTAGGATAATTTGATAGTAATTGTGTAGTAATAATAAAAAGCCATGCAAACGCTGTGATAAAGATAGCTTTTGACCATCGAAGTTTCTTCCTATTATACAATATCAACGAAATGATAATTAATATAAAAAAAATAAAAAGAGGCGTAACTAACAGTGATGCAATATATCTCATAAGAAAAGAATTAATAAAATCGATATTTATCTATAAAAAAGAAGTTGGCTATTTTTAAATATTCAGAAATTACAAATCTTTTACTTGCAGTGGTTTTCCACCAACCAACGGGTTTGAAGGCTTTGTTGTGGACAGGTCTGTAAATAAACTTAACATTAACACCCTCCTTTTTACAAAACCAATTTAGGAAGAGCTTAATTCGACGCATATGAAAATTGTTTGAAACAACAATACATTTTTCTATTTGTGGGTTTTGTTTAAGGTATTTAGCAAAAGAGTAAGCTTCGTCTGCGGTATTTGTGACTACGTCTTGTAAAATGACTATAGAGGTGTCGTTAACACCTTCTTTTCTAATATATGAAGCAGCTGTTGCTGCAGAGGAATAAAGTTTTTCGCTTTTAAATTTAACAGCAGGTACAGAATTGCCTTCTGTTGACGAAAAGACCGTTTTTTTTGCCCAATTCTCTTTTAAGTAATCAGGTACTTCTTTATATTGATCTCCTCCAAGAAAAAGCAGAATAACATCAGCTTTTTCTAATGGACTTTCAACCACAAGGAAACGTCCCATATATATCACAATAATGAGTACAGCTGTTAATATGATTAAAAGACAAATACAGATACGTTTTAGCATCAAAAAATATTTTTAGGCTTTAAGTTGAGGCAGGTTTTTAAAAAATTTGTTATAAAGCTTACTTTTAGGAAACAGAATGACCCATGCGGTAAGGAAAATAATTTTAAAGTCAGTAATCATTGAAGCGTGTTTTTGGTAATACATCTCCAATTCGCCTTTGTAAGGGAAGATTATTTGCATATAAACGGTGAGTTGATCCTCTTTACGAGAAGCCACAAATGTAGGCTCATCATTAAAAACAACTGAGCCAAGACCAGTCATGCCTGGTTTTACGTTGTATATTTTTGAACGAATATGTTCGGGATATTTTTGCCAACCGGAGTTCAAGAGTGGTCTGGGACCTACGAAAGACATCTCGCCTTTGAGAATATTAATCAATTGAGGTAGTTCATTTATATTAGTTTTTCGTAAAAATCTACCGACAGGTAAAACCCTCTTGTCTCCGGGCAGAGTGGTTAGATTTTTACCATCATTTTTAGCACTCGCTTTTGTCATAGTAACAAATTTAATCAGTTTAAAAGGTTTGTTTCTAAGACCAAGTCTCTCTTGACGAAAAAAGACCAAGTGCTCTCCAGAAAGAAGAAGTATTATCGATACTAAAATTAACAACGGGGAAAAAATAACTAAACAAATGAAAGAAACAGTAAAGTCAAATACTCTTTTGGTAATTATGTATGATTTTTTTTGCATATAAAAAGTGATAATGAAGCAATTTTCTAATACAAATTATAGGGGCGGTGTTTCATAAGTGGTAGATTCAAATATTAAATATATATATATAGGAATATTACATTCTTATTTTCTGTCGAATATTAACCCTTATATCTTAAAAGTTTTGCGGGAACACCAGCCATAACTGCATTATCAGGTACATCTTTTATAACAACAGCTCCTGCGCCTATTAGTGCATTCCTGCCAATTGTTTTGACACCAGTCATTAGTGTGGCACTAATTCCGATATATGCCAATTCCTTTATTTGTATAGAAGCTCCAATATTAGTTCCCTGAGAAAAAAAACAACCATCAGCTATTGTCGTATGATGTGCAATATTTACCCCCATACTTATCATTGTACAATCTCCAATAGTAGCATGAGGCATGATGTTTGTCCCGGGTAGTATATATACAGTGTTTCCTAAATTTACAGTTTTGTCTATTATGGTTTTTTCGTGAATAAAAGAAGGGGTTTTAAAACCTGCTTCTCTAAATTTTCTAATAATACTTGTTCTGATAGCATTATTTCCAATGGGAACAAACACCTCAATGTCCTTACTTATTTTAAGTGCTTCCTTATCTCCCCCTTTAACTGGGATATTAAAAAACTCTTTGTGGTGAAGTGTGGCATCATTATCATAAAAAGCAATTACATTATATTTTTCATTTAGATACGTCGCGTACACTTGTCCGTAGGTTCCTGCACCTATTATAATACACTTTGTTTTCATTTTTTTGTTTGATTATATTGATTAGGTGGTTTTGCTGTGGTGCAATTTTTTCGGATTATCATTATTGTACAAAATTAAAAATGATTCATAATTATATTATAGGCTTTGTCAACAGTGTAATTATCCTTGAGGAATTTATATCCTTTATTGCCCATTGTTTCAATAGAGTATTTGCCATTACAAAAGCCATCAATAAATAAATTAAATTGTTTTAAATCTCCGCTTTCACACCAAAAACCGTACCCGTTTGCTTCTGCAATCTTTCCTATATCTGTATTTATGTCTGTAGCCATTAATACGGGCATTTTATTCTTTAAATAGGACAATAAACGAGAGGGGTAGTTGGGTATCGTAAAACGTGGGTCAAGAAAAATCATCCCAATGTTGCATGCTTTTACTAAGTTTTCATATTCTTCTTTAGGAAGTTGTTTTATTAGCACTGCATTCTTAGGTTTATTATCTGTGAACCAATTTTCAATTTTCGGGTATTCTGTTCCTGACCCCGCTATAACAAAAAATCGGTCTTTTTTGTAACGATTGGAATCTAATACCTTTAACATGAAATAGAGTCCTTGAGGCTTACCAAGATTTCCTCCATAAACAAAAATAGTCTTATCGTTGGGGATTTTATATTTAGCAAGAACAACCTCTCTATTTTCCTGAACAGTATCTGAAGATAACTCTATCGAATTGGGGCAAACTTCAACAATACTTGGGTCTATTTTAGGATTATGTTTTATTACATACTCAACATTAGCTGGAGACATACAGCCAATATAGTCTGAAATTTTATAAAGCCTTTTTTCTTTCCTACGGAAATAAAAATACAAAAAATTTTTTTTAGTAAACATTCCTAAATCAATGGCATTTTGAGGGAAAATATCTTTTAGTAATAGATAGGTTTTTGCGTTGTCTCTCCTCTTGATTTTATCTATTACACGTGTATGGGTAATTGGTGGAGTAGAATACAAGATTAGGTCAAACTTAATACCTTTATAGTACTTATTTATTGCCTTTTTAAACTTATATTCCAACATCACTGTGCCGATACCTTTCTCTATAACATTTGTTTTCTGAATATTTAACGTTCTAATATGCAATATATGTGCATTGTCTTTTTTTTCTATATAAGTTTTCTTTTTATATCTTCTTTCTATGGGCTTAGCGATATAAACATTGTGTCCGCAATGTGCAAACTTTCTTAAAAGATCTTGGTAAATTCCCTTTTCCTGAAGAGAGTTAATGTATGATAGTGTTATAAATAGGATATTCATTGTATTAAAATTTTCTCCACACCATTTTATTTACAATACCTGTATAAGACTGGATAATTTTTATTACTTTCGATGATACGTTCTCATCTACATAGTCGGTTACGGGAATGCCGTTATCTCCATTTTTAACCATTTCCACAGCTGTTTCCACAGCTTGTAACAGACCATTTTCATCGATTCCTGCTAAAATGAAAACGCCCTTGTCTAATCCTTCGGGACGCTCGGTAGATGTTCGGATACAAACAGCCGGAATAGAGTGTCCGATTGAAGTAAAAAATGAACTCTCTTCGGGTAACGTTCCACTATCGCTAACTACGGCGTAAGCATTCATTTGTAAGCAGTTGTAATCGAGAAATCCGAGAGGTTCATGCTTAATAACTCTTTTATCTAATTTAAAACTGCTTGTCTCTAAGCGTTTTGCAGAGCGCGGGTGGCATGAGTATAAAATGGGCATATCGTACTTTTCTGCCATTGCATTAATGGCGGTAAAAAGAGAGATGAAGTTTTTTTCTGTATCAATATTCTCTTCTCTATGAGCGGATAGTAAAATGTATTTTCCTTTCTCTAAACCTAATTTACGATGAATATCCGATGCCTGTATTTCCGCTAAATTATTTCGCAACACTTCTGCCATAGGAGAGCCAGTGACAAATGTTCGTTCTTTGGGCAGTCCTGCTTCAATTAAATAGCGACGTGCATGTTCCGAATAAGCTAAATTAACATCGGAAATAATATCTACAATGCGTCTGTTTGTTTCCTCTGGTAAGTTTTCGTCTTTGCATCTATTGCCTGCTTCCATGTGAAAAATAGGGATATGTAATCTTTTTGCACCTATTACAGACAGGCATGAATTTGTGTCCCCTAACACAAGAACAGCGTCAGGATTGGCAGCGACCATTAGTTTATATGATGCATTGATAATGTTTCCCATAGTAGCCCCTAAATCGTCTCCTACGGCATTCATATATACATCGGGGTCTTTTAGCTTCAGGTCTTTAAAGAAAATACCGTTCAAATTGTAGTCATAGTTTTGTCCAGTGTGAGCCAAAAGACAATCGAAATATTTTCGAGCTTTGTTTATAACTGCTGAAAGACGAATTATCTCGGGACGTGTTCCTACAATAATCAACAGTTTCAGTTTGCCATTATTTTTGAAACCTACGTTTGAGTAGTCTAAATTTATTTCCATTTTATTGTTTATTTTACAGGGTCAAAATAGGTGTCGGGATAGTTTGGATCAAAGGGTTCATTTGCCCACATCACTGTGACTAAATCTTCGGTATCTGACAGGTTGATAATGTTATGAGTATATCCGGGAAGCATATGGACTGCTTCGATTTTTTCGCCACTGACGTAGAATTCGAGAATGTCTTGGTGGGTGGTGGATGGTGAATGGTGGTTGGTGGTTGGTGGATGGTGATTGGTGATTGGTGATTGGTGGTCGGGTACAACTTTTCTCATTTGTATTAAGCCTTTTCCGCTGACAACCATAAAAAATTCCCATTTGCTGTTGTGCCAGTGTTGTCCTTTGGTTATTCCGGGTTTTGAAATATTAATACTTACCTGTCCGCAATTTTTGCTTTTCAGTAATTCTGTGAATGAACCTCTATTGTCAATATTCATTTTTAAAGGAAAAGCCACCTTCTCTTTAGGTAGATAGCTTAAATATGTGGAATAGAGCTTTTTTGCAAAAGAGTTATGTGGTATTTCTGGAATAACTAATGTTTTTGGTTGCTCATTGAAACTGTTTAATAAATCTACGATTTCGCCCAGAGTTACTTTGTGGGTGGGGTGGACTTCTTGGAAGGGTGAATGGTGGTTGGTGAATGGTGGATGGTGGATGGTGGATGGTGAATGGTGGTTGGTGAATGGTGGTTGGTGGGTTTTTAGGAGTTCTATTAATGAGTTTACTACATCGTCAATATAGACTAGATTCAGCTCGGTGTTTCTGTCGTTTACTTGAATGGGTAAATCGTTTGCTATGTTATGACAAAAAGTTGCTACTACACTATTGTAGTTTGGACGACACCATTTCCCGAATAGATTTGGAAACCGATAAATATATACGGTAGCTCCTGTTTCTTGTGCATACTTTTGAAACAACTCTTCGCCCGCTTTTTTGCTTTTACCATACTCGCTACCAGCGTATCTCCCTTCCAATGTTGCTTGAATAGAGCTTGAAAGCATCACTGGGCAGGTGTTTTTATGTTTCTTTAGTGTATCTAAGAGAGTTGATGCAAATCCGAAATTTCCCTCCATAAATTCCGATTGTTCCTTTGGGCGATTTACTCCTGCTAAGTTAAATACAAAATCTGCATTTTTGCAGTAGTTGTCTAAATCTTCCATGGAGTTATCTATATCGAACTCATATATTTCGTTTATTTTAATATCTCCGTAGAAAGTAGCTTTGCCCGATTTAATATTGTTTAATTGGGCTACTAAGTTTTTTCCGACGAAGCCTTTGGCTCCTGTGATTAGTAATTTCATTTTTTTATTGGTGACTGGTGATTGGAGATTGGTGGTTGGTGATTGGTGTACGGTGGTTGGTGTATAGTGGTTTGTGATTAGTGTACGGTGGTCTGTGGTTAATAGTGGTAGGTGTTTTTTTGTAAAATTACAATTGGTATTATTTAGTTTTTATTTCTAACTTATTAATAAGAGCAAATAGTTGTTTTTTGGTGATTGTTATCAGCTTGAAAACATCATCCGTTGCTTGTATATATTTTTGACGATAAGCTATTTCAATTTGGGTTTCTAGCTCAGCCAAAGAGCCAAGAGATATATAACAAAACTGAACATATTCTTTCGTGTTTTTTCGATTAAATCCCTCTGCAATATTTGAAGGAACAGATATGGCACTCCTTCTTATTTGAGATGTTAGAGAGAAAAGTTCATCTTTGGGGAACAGTTTAGTTAATGAATAAACTTTGTCAACTAAATCCATTGCATTGTTCCAGACATCCATATCCCTAAATGAAAGCACCATATTTCTATTATTCGCCATTTCATCCACAATTCACTATTCACCACTCACCATCCACTATTCACCACCAACATCGTTTCTCACTATCTCCAACTTCAACAATAGTTTCTTCATCTCTTCCACATTTAGTTGATGGGTATTGTTTGAGTGATAATCTTCTACTTTAGAAATATCTTCTTCTCCTTCGATAAAATATTTATCGTAATTTAGGTCGCGGCTGTCGGCGGGAATGCGGAAATAATTACCCATATCTTCTGATTTAAACATCTCTTCGCGAGTAACAAGTGTTTCATATAGTTTTTCGCCGTGTCGAGTTCCGATAATTTTGATTTCATTATTGGCATTGTACAATTCCTTCAGAGCTGTGGCAAGAACTGTAAGTGTAGCTGCCGGTGCCTTTTGAACAAACAAATCTCCGTTATTACCGTGCTCAAAAGCGTATAGAACTAAATCTACAGCATCATCCAACGTCATCATATAACGAGTCATTTTAGGGTCGGTTATTGTAATGGGATTACCTGCTTTAATCTGTTCAATCCATAGAGGAATTACAGAACCGCGGCTTGCCATTACGTTGCCGTATCTTGTGCAACAGACTGTTGTTTTTGCGTCAATGCCTAAATGGCGACCTTTGGCAATGGCTACCTTTTCCATCATTGCCTTGCTAATCCCCATTGCATTAATAGGGTATGCTGCTTTATCGGTGCTTAGAACAACTACATTTTTTACACCATAATGAATAGCAGAATCTAATACGTTTTCTGTGCCGAATAC